>JANNXV010000021.1:0-12030 GCA_031409815.1 Bacteroidota bacterium | reverse complement strand
CACTCAGTTCAGGAACGGGGGGGAGCTCCTCAAACCAGAAATGGAGTTGGGGAATAATATCAACAAGGACTTTTGCATTTGATCCCAGAGCTCGGTTGATGCGTGTTTTCCAAAAGAGGGTGCTTACCGCTCCTTCTTCATTGAGTTTCGAAAGATGATTTTGTAAGGCATCGCGAATTCCGCTGTAGGGTATATTTTTTTTGAATTGATCAAATTTGCCATTTAAAAAATAGCCGTTGGCTCTGGAGTTGGAAAAATAACCTTATACAAAGGCAAAGAAGTAGTGCAACGAAACATTGATGCTGATAAAGCAGTAGATGCATTGATAGGATTGATACAGCAGCATGGAGATTGGGTGGAGAAGGAAAACCATAACTAAATCACCTGTTCATTTTATTTAATTTTGTGGCTCATGCAGCAGGTAACATTCCGCGATTTAGGTTTAATTGATTTTAAGGAATGTTGGGATTTACAGGAACAAATTCTTGCCGAAACTTTACGCCAAAAAATGGCGAATCGTGAATTGTCGGACGACAAAAAATTTCCTCCACAGCATCATTTGCTTTTTTGTGAGCATCCACATGTTTACACTTTAGGTAAGAGTGGTGATGAAAAACATTTGTTGGCAGATGCAGCCTCTTTACAAAAACAAAAAGCGGTGTTTTATAAAATAAATCGTGGAGGTGATATAACTTATCATGGGCCCGGACAGCTAGTGGGCTATCCGATTTTTGATCTGGATTTTTTCTTTAACGATATACATAAATATTTGCGTTATCTCGAAGAAGCTATCATTCTCACTCTTGCTGAATATAAAATAGAGGCTGGACGAATTGAAGGCTTAACCGGAGTATGGTTAGATGCCAATGATAAGATCAAAGCACGAAAAATTTGTGCGTTCGGTGTGCGTTGTAGTCGCTGGGTTACCATGCATGGTTTTGCATTTAATGTCAACACCGACCTTAGTTATTTTAATCAGATAATCCCTTGTGGTATCACCGATAAATCCGTTACATCTTTGCAAAAAGAATTGGAATATTCGGTTGATATCAACATCGTAAAACAGCAGGTAAAGCATCATTTGTCATCATTATTCGGTTTCGATTTTAGCAATAAAAGCATGGAACATGTTATGATTTATCAGCGTAAAAGTATTTAAATAGAACCCAT
This sequence comes from Bacteroidota bacterium, assembly GCA_031409815.1. Taxonomy (GTDB): domain Bacteria; phylum Bacteroidota; class Bacteroidia; order AKYH767-A; family OLB10; genus JANLUX01. The sequence continues at coordinate 10,860 of JANNXV010000021.1, read as the reverse complement.
GAAAAAATTCCTGAAAACAGTTGGATATGTTATTTTAATCATCGCTATTGCCATCAATCTTTTTATAATTGTTAGCGGAAAATTTCACCTCTACAAAACACTTGCATATAATTTTGTTGACATTGATGACCTAAATCTTTTCGAGAATCGAGTAGTGAAATCACAAAATGGAGTTGAATGGCCACAACATACTGCTTATAATAAAGTTAAGATTCCTGACTATGTATTGCAAGAGTTGGTAGACAATAAAAGTATAGCCTTTGCAATTTTTAAAAATGATTCCATATTCTACGAACAATATTGGGAAGGATATAGTGACACATCATTATCTAATTCCTTTTCGATGGCTAAGAGTATAGTAGGAGTGTTAATTGGTATCGCAATTGATGAGGGTAAAATTAAAAGTATTGATGTACCAATTGGTGATTTTATACCAGAGTTCAAAAAGGGCGATTTGTCAAAAATCACCATCAGGCATTTAATAACTATGAGTAGTGGTTTAGACTGGGATGAAGCATATGCTAATCCATTATCATCAACATCAGAAGCATACTACGGATCCGATCTATATACATTAGTTACCAATCAAAAAGCCATTGCAGAACCCGGTAAAAATTTTAATTACCAAAGTGGCAATAGCGAGTTACTTGCATTAATTGTTGCCAAAGCAACTGGTGTCACTTTGAGTGAATATGCTACGGAAAAATTATGGAAACCTTTACAGGCAATGCATGATGCACAATGGAGTTTAGATAAAAAGGATGGTAACGAAAAGGCTTACTGTTGTTTCTATTCCAATGCAAGAGATTTTGCGCGTATTGGCTCATTGTATATGCATTTTGGCAACTGGAAAGGAAATCAAATTATTGATTCTTCTTATGTAAAAGAATGTATCAAGCCTGCACCCCTTCTTGATAGAGACGCCCCCAATAAATCATATGGATTTCACTGGTGGATTTCAGAGTACAATGGTGAAGATATTTTTTATATGCGCGGTATTTTAGGGCAGTATGTTGTGGTTTTACCGAAAGAGAAAATGATAATTGTAAGATTGGGGCATAAGCGTTCGGATAAAAATTCCAATGGAGAGCTAACTGATCTTCCAATTTATATTAGAGGTGCTTTGGAGATGACAAAGAATTATTAAATACTATTATCAGATGTTAAAAGATATTCCTCAAACAGAAGTAACCAATATTGCAATTGCTATTTGTCCAATACAACCTTCAAGTAATTTAACTGATGAAGAGGAACTATGGAATGTATACATCATTAATTTAAAGGACGAAGCCATAGATAATGTGATAGTGAATTCAAAAGGGTATGGCTCCTATAAAGGAGAATTGGTTAAAACCTCCACACTTCGCCAGTTTTTAGGAACAATAGAAAGCAACTCTTATATGCTGATTGAACCCATTCAAAAAAAAGTGTTTGGTTTGAATAACGAATATTGGGTGAGTTTCTATATTGGCAGAGAAATATTTGATAAGAAATTTATTTTTCTTCCTGAATCAATAACGGAGGAATATTTTACAACTATTCCAATATTAAATGAGAAAGGTGTTATGATTCGTTAGAAAGAGATCTGGTAAGGTATGGTAATAATAAAGGTTGCTCCTTTCCCTGGTTGGCTCTCTGCAATAACATCACCACCGTGAGATTTAATAATATCGTAGCTTAAACTTAATCCTAAGCCTGTGCCTTCTCCGGTTGGCTTTGTTGTAAAAAACGGTTCAAAAATCCTATCCTTAATTTCCTTTTCAATTCCGGGTCCATTATCGCTAATGGTAATCACCAAATTATTTTCTTTCCTCTCTGTTCTAATACCAATTATTCCGTCCTTTCTATCTTTGATTACGTAGAATGCATTATTTAACAGATTAATTAAAACCCTGCTTATTTCTTGTGTTACTACTTCAATTTGTGGCAGGTCTGCGCCATATTCTCTTTTGACTTCGCAATTAAAATCAGGATAATTTGCTCGGGTACCATGGTAGGCTAAATTTAGAAACTCATCGCAGAAAGTATTGATGTCAATTAATTGCTTTGGACTTTTTGAGGTTCGGGCATGATCCAACATATTTCTAACTATTGATTCTGCACGCTTACCGTGGTGATGTATTTTGGCAAGATTTTGTTTTAAATCATTACCTATTTCAACCCTGTCTTCTTGCGAGATGGCCGACAGAATTTCTTCAGCGAGATCAATAGCGAACTGCGAAAAATTATTTACAAAGTTTAAAGGATTTTGAATTTCGTGAGCAATGCCTGCAGTCAACTTACCTAAAGATGCGAGTTTTTCGCTCTGTATTAACTGCAACTGCGACCTTTTTAAATTATCCATGGCGAGTTCCAACTCGCTATTTTTTTCCTCCAATTCATGAGTTCTGATTTTAACTAATTCTTTAAGCTGCTCTTCGCGTGTTTTAAATTCACTAATCAAAACTTCGTTTTGGTTTCGTAAACGTTTATTGAGTGCAGCAATAATGTCTTTCGTCATTTCAGGAAATTCCTGAAGCACATCAAAAAAATCGCTTCGGCTCATGCTACCAATCAACATATCATTGGTTGCACTTACCGACATTGAACGTGGTTCGCTATCCAGTAATGATAATTCGCCAAAAAAATCTCCTTCTAACAATTTAGCTACCTGATGCTCGCCATCATGCACTTTAGCTACACCATCAAAAATTAAATACATTGTGTTTCCAACATCTCCCTTTTTAATAATAGCCTCTCCAGTTGCATAATTTTTAAATAGCAACTTATCTGCCAAATGAGAAAGCACCATTTGGTCAGCATTTTGAAACAAGGTAATTTTGCCCAAATAGCTTATTAGTACTTCTTTGCTGGGTTTGTTATCCATTCAGCTTATTTTATTTGCAGTAAATATAAATTATTTGCAGTATCTTTCTAACAGAATTTTGAATACGATTTTATGACCCCTGAAAAGTTTGAATCTCTAAAGGAATATGTTGTTTCTCAGTTAAACGCTCATTTATTGCCAGGGTTGTATTATCATTCTACGGCACATACTTTGGATGTTTTAAAAGCTATTGAAACCATTGCTGACGCTGAAAAAGTGTCGCAGTCAGAAATGTTGTTACTAAAAGTTGCGGTCCTGTTTCACGATAGCGGATATCTTTTTACTGCCAATAATCATGAGGCCAATTCGTGTAGAATTGCCCGCTCTATTTTACCTGGGTATGAATTTTCTGATGCAGATATTGAATTGATTTGTGGATTAATAATGGCTACAAAAATTCCGCATAAACCAGAAAATAGATTACAAGAGATTATTTGCGATGCAGATCTTGACTACTTGGGGCGAGATGATTTTCAAGAATTATCTCAAAATCTTTTTAAAGAAATGATGCTTTTTGGGAAAGTAAAAAATGAAACTGATTGGAATATTATGCAAGCCAATTTTTTTGAGAGTCACAAATATTTTACCGTTACATCTAATAAACTAAGGGCGCCTATTAAAGAAAAAAATTTCGAAAGCATTAAATCATTGCTTTTACAAAATAAAAGGAGCAATTAATTATAGCACACCTTCCACGAAATACATATCAATTTCACCTTTGTTTTTAGCTTTTACTTTTCCGCGGTGAATACAGTTAAATTTGTCTTTAACCATCTCATACGTTGCTCCACTTATATTAACTTTCCCGATCTCGCCTGACGATTCCATTCGCGAAGCAGTATTAACAGTGTCGCCCCAAATATCATAAGCGAATTTTTTAATTCCCACAATACCCGCTACTACTGGGCCAGTGTGAATACCTAATCTTAATTCGAAAAAAGGTTGATTTTGAGCTATGCGTTCTTGTTTGTTCTTTTCTATGAATTGAGTCATTTCCAAACCTGCTTTAATGATATCGACAGGATGCGTATTGTTAGTAACAGGCAACCCTCCGGCACACATATACGCATCTCCAATTGTTTTTATTTTTTCAATACCATATTTAGTTATGATTCTATCAAACTCACTATAGCAATAATTTATTTCCTGCACTAAGTCTTCAGGACTTAACAACTCGCTGGCTTGAGTAAAATTTTTAAAATCGGTAAACAACACACTCACCAGATCATAGCTTTTAGCTTTGGCAGTTCCGGTAGCTTTTAATTCTTCGGCTGTTTCCTCAGGCAGAATGTTAAGCAACAATTCATCGCTACGTTGTTTTTCTTTTGAAATACGATTCCGTTGTTTTAAAAACACACCCGCAAATAATAATACTACTGCAAAGCCTCCTATAAAACTGTTACGAACTAATTTCTGACGGGCGAGCTCTTGTTCCTGAATTTGCGCATCTTTCGTTAACAAATCAATTTTTCCTTGTTTCTTTTCGATTTCAAAATTGAACATCAATGTGCTTAATTTTTTATCAGTTGCAACATCATATAAAGTATCTTTAATTCCGATCAACAAAGTTTGGTATTTAAATGCATTACCATAATCGCGCATTTGAGCATAGGTGTTAGCTAGACCTTGGTAAATTTCTTTTAGTTCGTTCTTCGCATCTAATCCCCTTACAATGTCTTGAGCCTGTATATAATTTGCAATTGCCAATTTGATATCGCCCTTTTCCTGATAGGTTTCAGCTAGCCTTTTTAGTGATATAGCCATATCAAGTTTTCCATCTAATTTATAGGCTTTATCATATGCCAATTGATGGTATTTAATTGCGGTTGCATAATCCTTTCGCTTTTGATATACCAATCCAATATCATTCAGGCTATAAGGTGCACTTTCAGAATTTTCACCATAGGCTTCATATGATCTTAGAAAGAATTTAAGTGCAGTTGAATCATCCCCTCTATCAAGATAGATTTCTCCTGCATTTACGGTTACGGTGCCTATTGCTTCGCTGTGCTCAATTGCTTCTGCTAATGGTAGCGCCCGCAAATAATTTTGCAAAGCCTTTTCATGATTTTGAGGCTTGTTATAATATACGGCACCCATATTTATGAGCGCTTTTACAATTCGAAAAGTGTCGTTAATACTTTCAGCAACTTTCAGCGATTTTAAATGTGCTTCAAGGGCTTTAGCATCTTCGCTCTGCACATTATAAAGTGCTCCCATGTTGCCATAAACATTGGCAACTCCTGCTTTATCTCCAATACTATTATGCGTTGCTAAAGCTTGTTGCCAGGTTTGGAGTGCTTCAACATACTTGCCTTGTCGGTATTGAGCAAGTCCAATATTATTTAAACTTTCTGCCTGCCCTTTAATATAACGAATTTGTTCAGATAGCTTCTTAGCTTCTAGTGCGAAACGTAAGGTTTGAGCCGGATCAATATTTAAATAGTATTTACTAAGAGCTAATATAGTATTTACCTTGAGCGAATCATTTCCCAATACATCGATTTGCTTGTTTAAGCTATCGATAGTTGAATCAGCTGAACCAGCTTTCCATATAAAAATTAATAGAAATAATTGAAGTAATGACTTCCGTTTGATTAAAGTTGAAACTGTCATATAAATGCAAATCTATTATTGTATGCGATAAGTTCTCACATACAATAATAGATTTTTTAACATTTTTCCGCTTTGGCAGGCAAATTACTTATCTGCTTGGAGAAATTGGAGGTTTTATAATTCCGTTTCCACTAACTGCAAACGAATAGGTGCTATTAGAACATGCATTACTTCCAATGCTGATAGTTGCATTACGCGCACCTACCGCCAGCGGTTTGAATTTTATCTGGAAAGAAGTTGTGTTTCCCGATGTTATGGTGCTTGTAGGAGGTGTAATTAAAACGAAATCTCCTGCATTTGCTCCACTAATAGAAATTGCACCAATATTTAAGGTTGTACCACCTGTATTTTGAATAGTATAAGTCACTATCGAATGAGATACTGTTCGAACACCTCCAAAATCTGTTTTATTCGCAGTTGAAGTGGCGATACTACCACTAACAATATTAACTCCGTTACCCTGAATGTTTAATGCAATGACCCCGTTAGCAGGATTATGGAATATTCCGCTTGGTTCAATACAGCCATCTGCTGTGCATGGATTATTATCATCAAAATTCAAAGGAATATGTACCGTTAATCCGTTATTACAATCATCAGTTGTACAAACTAATCCGTCATTCTCTCCACCTCCTGTATTAGTAAGCGGTGTATGCGATGGACCACTTACCGGATCACAGGCATCAGTAGTACAAACATTACTATCGTCAACACTAATTGTTATGTGAGATGGACCACTTACCGGATCACAAGCATCGGCAGTACAAACATTACCATCGTCAACACTATTTGTTATGTGCGATGGGCCACTTACCGGATCACAAGCATCAGTGGTGCAAACATTACCATCATCAAAACTTATTGGTGTGTGCGATAAACCACTTACCGGATCACAAGCATCGGCAGTACAAACATTGCCATCGTCAACACTAATCGGTGTATGTGATAAACCACTTATCGGATCACAAGCATCGGTAGTACAAACATTACTATCATCAAAACTTATCGGTGTGTGCGATGGGCCACTAACCGGATCACAAGCATCAATAGTACAAGCATCGTTATCATCAATGTTTAATGGTGGATGGGTTCCGGTAATTGGATCATATACATTTGATGTACAAGCATCAAGTAATACAGTTAAGACTCCGTTAACTTTTGAAATCACATAATTATTAGCTGAACCTCCAGTTAATGTTATAGCGTAACCTCCGGCTTGAGAATTATTAAGTGCCGAACAACTTGCTACTGGTTCTGTGATATCTGATTCGTCATCACCGATAATAAATCCTGAATAAGAAATTCTGAATATCGGATTTGCATTGCCATAATACCTGCTGGTATCAACAGCGGTAGCAACTAAAGGTAACTGTCCAACTACTAATTGTCCGTTTTCATATTTCAATACATAGTTGCTATCGTTTGGATTTTTTAACAAATTACCTGGCACCAAAGAATAGGTACCCGCATCAAGATTATTGATCGGCAACACATTATTCATATTATCTACAACACTTATTGTTGCAGGAGCCACAACAATATTACTGTCAGCATCTTCATAATGATACCCTGAAATAATGGTTGCTAACCCCGGTATTTGTCCATATGCACTTGTGGTGTCAATAGCTTTTATGGTTAGTGTGTCAGCAGCAATAATCAAAGAGCCTGCTCTGTATGTGATATCAAAGTTATTTGTCATATATGCACCCGGCAATGTTGCCCAATTTCCAACTGTGGTTCCGGTTATCATATTAATAGATTTTAAATCTGTTAAAGTGTCATTAGGCGGAGCTGAATAATCTAGTGTATCAATAATTACAACAACATTTGAATTGGTTGAATCATTTGCATTGCTGCTATTTACAATCGGTGAAGAACTGGTAAGATTGCGAGCGCTTGTAAGATTGCGAGCACTTACTGTTGCTGTTCCACTTGTGAGATTACGGGCGCTGGTTAAAGAGCGAGCACTAGTGAGGTTACGAGCACTAGTAAGATTACGAGCATTTACTAAAACCCCATTTGCAGAATCTACTTGATAATTAAATATACATTCAACATCCACATCTACAATCTTAATGGTGTCAATCACTACTGAATCTGCAATATTTATTCCGCTTGTGAGATTACGTGCACTAGTAAGATTACGCGCACTAGTGAGATTGCGGGCACTTGTTAGACTTCGGGCACTAACCAGGAAGCTAAGATTTGTTAAATCGGCACTTGTAAGACTGCGAGCACTTGTTAGATTGCGTGCATCCACAAGCACCAATTCATCCACTATCTGACTTTCATGATCAATTTCTAGCGAATTTAAAAACACACTTGCGTCAGCAGGGTCAATTAATGAATCATTGTAATCGTATTGAATATGCAAGCCATCTATCTTATCGCCATAAGTTAAAACAGTGTCGCGCATTGAAATGGTGATAGGCATTCTTGTTATTGATAATAATCCATCTACAAATACATAATTATAAGATGCTATAAAGTTTGCATCTGCTGAGTCTGTAGGATAAAGTGAATCGATAGCAGGACGAATAAAATACAAACCGGTATTACTTAAACTAGTGGCAGATGATGAATATCTGATACTATCAAGACCAAGAAGCGGCAACGTTAAACCTGATGAATCCATAGGCAAGCCATCTACCAAAACAGTAGCTGTAAATGGAGGAAGCTTCTCTCCATACTGCTTGGTTTTGTAATCAGCAATAATTGTTATTGTTCTCTTTCCTGATGGAAGGAAATATAAAGAGTCAGAGTATCCGCCATCATTATTGTTTAATGATTTAGGAGGATTGTAAACCTGCAATGGCGGATTACCAACAAAAACTGGTATTTCAGCCGTTAAGGTTGTTGCATTTATTGGAGTAGTAGGTAACGCAATTCCGTGAAGATAAACTACAGACTGAGGCGTGAAATATCTTCCTTGCACCGTAACAACAAAAGGTTCGGTTCCAGGATTAATGGTATCAGGAACAATCAGTGTATCCGGCAAAGGAATAGGATTCGCAAACCCAATGATTGCTGAATCAGCTTGAATAAATCCAAAGCCCGCTGAATCACTAAAAGTAACACCATACATTTTTTGAGCCGAACCGCTTAAAAGAGCTCTTACTTCTGCAGGAGTTATATCAACACTTTCAAATTTTTTCTTTGCTTGAATTAATAATGCTGCAACAGCTGCGGCATGCGGTGCAGCGGCAGAAGTTCCATAGAAATTTGGAAAAGAATCCAATTCAAGATTAAGTGTTTTTCCCAGCTTTACTGTTGTATTAACACCATTAGGTGCGGCAAAGTCTGGTTTAACCCTAACAGTTCCGCGCATATCTAATCCTCCAAGGGCAGAGAACGTTTCTACCTTAATTGAATCTGGGTTAAAAGGGGCAGAAGTTAATTTTCCGGATGGAGTTCTTGTGTAACGTACTGCGCCCACCGTCATAGCTCCAACCGCATTAGCTTGTCCAACTATTGTAGCATTGCCGGTATTGTATTCATCTATTACCATTTCTCCACGGAATACAATGTATTTGAACTTAACATTATCTGTACCCCATCTTCTTACAATTAAAATGTTCGCTTCAGCAGTTCCCTTTACTGTAAATGGAAGAACTTCAAACGGATCTCCCCAATTATTTATCCTGTTAAATCCAAACAATCGGTTTCCAGAATTATCGGTTAAATAAATATCTAAGTCGTTTTGAGCTCCCGGAAGTTGACCTAACGAATAAATAGAATCATCCCACTGTAACACGATGGTGTAACTACCAGAAGGTAGTGTTACGTGCTGATAATTGTCGATATTCAATGGGTCTCCGGTAAAGTTGTGAGCTTGACCGGTTAATCCCAATGGAACCGGTGATGGTGAAAAAACACCTTCGTAAGACTTATTGCCAAAATTACCTGCTGCTGAGAAATAGGATACTCCTTCTGCTGTAACTGAGTCGACAGCTCGTGCAATTAAACCATCTTGAAAGAAGGGCTCTGTAATATAGGTTACGTCATCCACAATAATATCGCAACTATCTTTTGCTAGCTCCCTGATTCCTTCAGAAAAATTTCCAGCACTCACAAACCCTGTTCTGAATGCCAACTTTGCCTTTGGTGCAACATCATGTATAATTTGCATCATTGCCCTTCCTTCGTCTGATTTTCTTCCGTACGGATAATCATATAACAAGTGTATTTTATCTGCTGATGGTAAATCACCGTTTGCAATATCGATGGCAGCAGGATTTCCGAGTATTCTATTATAACTATCTGAGATAACACCAATTTTTAATCCTTCTCCATCTAAACCAAATAAGTTTCTGGTCAAATCTGCTCGCATGGCCTTATCTCCTCCACTATATGCTATACCAGTAGAAATAGTGCTACTTGATTTTGAACTCGTAACCGGTGGAAAATATGCTCGACAATGATTAATTAAATTTGGAAGACTTTTTAATTTGTTGAGATTGGAAATCAGAATTTTTCCTGTAATTATAAATTCACTTTCACCATTGTCAATAGTATCTGTCATGCCATATTCTGGCGAAAGTGCAATTGTTGACACGGAATCCAACATTCCATCATTCACTATAATTTCTATTACTACACTATCATTTGATACCAAATAAACATTGCTGTTAACAATTGCTGGAGTAATTATCGTGTCAGCAATAGAATCAATTATATAAAGTTGTGTTAACTCTGGTCCAAGTATTGAGTTAGTTAGTCCGGTGTCGTTTGGAACATAGCCGGGTAAAATGCAAGCAATATAATTCTCGATAATTGATGCCTGACTTGAACAACCAACCGAATTGGTAGCGCTAACTGAATAATTGCCTGTAGTGGTAACAACTATTGATTGTGTTGTTTCGCCACCTGGATTCCAAAAGTAATTTGTTGTAATAGCAGATGGAGCATCGGAAGTTACCCAGGTTGGGTTATTATATAATGTTCCGTCATAAGCAGAATTGGCACTGGTAGTTGTTCCTCCTCTTGCTGATTGAGAATATGCATAATCAGAAACATCAGCAGTTGAAGTGCCTGTTCCTTCATCTAATTTATAATACGAAACCAGCCCACTTGCATCTGGTGCTACTGGAAGATTCATTTTAGAAACTAATTGACTTTGTGTTCGGGCATAATCCCAAACTCTTATCTCATCTATGCTTCCGTTAAAAGTTTGATAAGTATTGGAAGGAGTTCCAACACCAATTCTATAATTACTTAATGTGGTAGCCAAAATTTTACTTTCTACTGCATCTTGTACTCCGTTCACAAATAATTTTACACTGTCTCCATCAAAGGTTACTGCAACATGCGACCACTGATCTAATGGCAAAACAGTATTACCTATTAAATCATTATTCTCTCCAATAAAGTACGCCCTG
>JANNXV010000020.1:0-4427 GCA_031409815.1 Bacteroidota bacterium | reverse complement strand
CACTTCTTCCAAATTTAAATAATGGAGGAACAGTGTTGAATGTTGCTACCGGAACATTGCCTGTTGAGATTAAGCGAATCGAAGGTCAAGGTAATGGAGGAAACTCATTAGACTTAACTGATGCTACAGTAAACGAAATATTGACTGATCCATCAAATAGAAGCCTTAATCCGGTTTATAAGGCAGGTCGTGGTCCAATTAGATTGGGTGTTTACGATCCATATAAAGTAAGCGGAGGAAACCTTGCACTTAAATTTGCTGGTTTAGGCGATACATCTCTTTGGTATTTATATGATCGCAGCAATAACAGTCTGGTTGATAGCAGTGCGTTAGGTATTGGTGTTTTAACACAAGAGCTAATTACTTCTAAAGGATTAACAGTTGATGTAACCAAAGTAAGTGAGCCTGGTTATGATTTACAAACTAACAACGGATTTATTGAAGCAACAGAAACATATACAGGGTCAGGTAAACATTGGTTGACTGGTGTAGTAGATAACGAAACTTCATTAGCTCAAGATTGGATTAGAGCAGGTGCTGGCGCAGCCGATAAAAAGGGCGATGCAACCGAATTGTACGAATCATTATTAGGAGGTACTTGGGCGCCCTATCTGTTAACAGATGCTGGTACAACTTATCCTGGAGCTCCAAAGTTTAGTAACCCCAATCTTGATCCACCTGCAGCTCCTGCAACAACATCTACAAAGATTAGTTGGAGTACTTTAAACGGTGTTGATATTGTTATTACTCCTGATAAGGATAAATGGAGTCGTTGTGTGGTTTTCCAATTATCCAATAATAACACACCATTAGGACTTACAAAGTTTAACAAACGTTATCAAGCATCAGTAGATAAAGATGGAAATTCGGATGGAACCGGAACCGGAAAAAGTTGGTTCCCTGGATATGCAATTAATGTAGAAACAGGCGAGAGATTAAACATAGCATTTGGAGAAGATTCAACGGATGTTATTAATCGCGGTAACGATATGCTTTGGAATCCTACTCATCGTTTGTATACTGATACCGGTGGAGTAGTGGCATTTGGTGGTAAACATTACATCTATGTTTTCAATAAGTACAGTGCTGATACTTCTGCCAGAATTCCGGCTTATGATGGTTGTGCAAGAATCGACACGTTATTAAGTTCCGGTTCAGGAAGCGCTAACAAGGTTAAAATTTTCAAGAGTTGCATCTGGACTTCATTGCCCATTTTATTGGATAACTCCATCACATTTGGAGGTGCTGTTGGAAACATTCCACCGTCAGAAGTAAAAATCAGACTTAGAGTGACTAAACCATATGCCCAATTCTTGTCAAGTGGTGCAACTGCAGTCAATGGAACAAACCCGCATTACGAGTTTGATATTTCTAATAGCCTTGCACCAACAACAAATGTTGAGTCAGTAGCTGTATCTGCTTTGGATAACATAAATGTTGTTCCTAATCCTTACTACGCTTATTCATCTTATGAAAAAACAAGAGAAGATCAGTTAGATACCAGAATACGTTTTACTAATCTTCCAAGCCGCTGTACGATTTCTATTTACACATCAAACGGAACCCTGATTAAACAATTGAACCGTGATGTTAGTGGTGATGTATCAAATGGTCAAGCCGTATCTCAAGGACAGGATTTCAATCTATCATCAACATTGGATTGGGATTTAAAAAACACAGCAGGTATTCCTATTGCAAGTGGTATTTATATCATTCATATTGATGCCGGATCCTTAGGCGAAAAAGTGATCAAATGGTTCGGAGTAATGCGACCAATTGATTTAGATTCATTCTAACATTAAACCTTATCTCACAACAAAAAAATAGATTATGAATATTCAAAAACTCAAGTATATTTTAGCTGGTGGATTATTATTGTCGTCCAGCCTTATGATGGCCGGTAATGAAGACCGCGCAGGGCAAGCAGGAGCCAATGAATTGTTAATTAACCCGTGGGCTCGTTCAGGCGCTTTGGGTGGTATTAATGGAGCATTTGTTCACAATGTAGAAGCTATGAGCCTCAATATGGGAGGAGTTAGTTTTTGTAAGGGAACTGAAGTAACTTTTGCAAGTACACAGTGGCTAAAGGGTTCAGGTATAAATATTAACTCACTTGGTTTAGCACAAAAGGTAGGTGAGTCCGGAGCACTTGGACTTACTGTTATGTCAATGAATTTTGGTGATATCGAACGAACTACAGATATTAGCCCTGATGGGGGTAATGGATTTTATTCTCCTTCGTTTATAACCATTGGATTGGGTTATTCAAAAGAGTTTAGCAATAGTATACATGGCGGTATATCTGTTAAAATTATTTCCGAGGCTATCGCTGATGTTAAGGCTCAGGGAATTGCATTGGATGCAGGTATTCAATATGTAACAGGTTTTAATAAGGAGCGTGATAATTTGAAATTCGGTATCGCTTTGAGAAATGTTGGTGCTCCAATGAAATTTGATGGCGAGGGCTTATCATTTAGAAACTCAAGTGATGAATACACAAATAATATTAACGTATTGCAACAGCAAAAAGCTGATAAATTTGAATTGCCTGCTTTAGTAAATATTAGTGTTGCTTATGATATAAAGAGTGGTGAAGAGCATCGTTTTACTCCAGCGTTTTCATTTACCTCTAATTCATTTATTCGTGATCAATTTGGTGTTGGTATAGAATATGGCTTCAAGAACTTGCTGATGCTTAGAGGAGCTTATACTTTTGATAAGAAAGATAAAAATGCAATTGTTGATGAAGACATAAGCGCATTGATTGGACCAAGTGCAGGTTTAAGCGTTCAATTGCCCTTAGGTAAAACCGGAAAATATTTCGGAATTGATTATGCATACAGAGCTACAAAAACTTTTGACGGAACACACACATTTGGTGCCCGTTTCGTACTTTAATAATTAGTTAAAATAAATTTTTGAAGACCTCATGCAAATGAGGTCTTCTTTGTTTTTTAATACATTCGTTATTCTTTTAAATATATATCATGGCACAAATTACTTATCTTACCGAAGAAGGATTAAAAAAATTGCAGGCTGAACTGCAGCATTTAAAAACGGTAGAAAGGCCAAGTATTTCTCGTCAGATTGCAGAAGCACGTGACAAAGGAGATCTTTCTGAAAATGCTGAGTACGATGCAGCAAAGGATGCACAAGGGTTAATGGAGCTTAAGATTTCGAAGCTTGAGGATTTGTTAAGTAATGCACGTTTGATTGATGCATCAAAAATGGATCCTAATAAAGTGTCGGTACTTTCAAAAGTGCAAATTCGCAACACCAAAAACAAACAGGAAATGACGTATACTTTAGTGGCAGAAAATGAAGCTGACCTTAAAACCGGAAAGATTTCTGTTGGATCGCCAATTGGTAAAGGTTTATTAGGGAAAAGAGTTGGGGAACTTGCTGAGGTAACTACACCTGGAGGAATAATTAATTTTGAGATTTTAACTATTTCAAGATAAAGGATGGCTAGTGTATTCACTAAAATTTTAAGTGGAGAAATTGCATGCTACAAGATTGCTGAAGATGAAAATTATTTCGCTTTTTTAGACATACAGCCTTTAGCCGAAGGGCATGTGTTGGTTATACCTAAGCAAGAGGTGGATTATCTTTTTAAACTGGATGATGAAATTTATGCAGGACTTTGGATGTTTGCAAAACGAATTTCTGTCGCAATTGAAAAATCTATTTCGTGTAAACGAATTGGGGTTGCTGTAATTGGTTTAGAAGTGCCACATGCCCATATTCATCTTATTCCTTTAAATACAATGAATGATATAAATTTTTCAAGACCTAAATTAAATCCAACACAGGAGCAGCTATCCGATGTGGCTGCAAGGATAAGAGCAGCGCTGTAGATTGGAAACAGACAGATGGCAGGTTTTTGGGGTTTGAAAGTACCTAGAAATGAAAAGTAGGTATGTAGAAATGAAAAGTAGGTATGTAGAAATGAAAACCAAGTACCTAGAAATGAAAACGGGGTATGTAGAAATGAAAACCAAGTACCTAGAAATGAAAATAAGGTATGTAGAAATGAAAACCAAGTACCTAGAAATGAAAACGGGGTAGCTAGGAGTAGAAACGAAGTTGGCAGGAGTGAAAACGAATTAAGTAGAAGCGGAAATGAGGTAGGTAGGAATGATAACGATTTTGGCGGGAGCGAAAACAAGGAAAGTAGAAACGGAAACGAGGTATTTAGTAATGAAAACGATTTTGGCAGGAGTGAATACGTGGAAAATAGAAACGAAAACGAGGTAAATAGATAAGGGTCTGATTCTACTCCTTTAGACACTATCCCACAAAGTGTGTAAGTAGATTTTTAGATTATTAAACGATTTTCAAACATAATTAAAAATTGATTTAAAATTTGTCCCCAGTTTTTGATGGGCATTGTCCATTTTTTTGTTGACTCGTTGATGGCGAGATAT
>JANNXV010000019.1:0-3353 GCA_031409815.1 Bacteroidota bacterium | reverse complement strand
CTCCACAATTGTCGCTGATTGCTGTCGCATTGCCAGTAATTGCTACTGATGAATCGTAGGCACATGAATTGTTTGTGTAAATGGTAATGTCCGCAGGCTTAGTAAATGATGGTGCAACACCATCATAAACCGTAATAACCTGAGTACAGGTATTGGTATTTCCTGCAGAATCTGTTGCTAAATAAGTACGTGTTACTGTAAAACGATTGTCGCATGTTTGTGCACTTACCACATCACTCACCCAACTAATTGTTGGTGTGCCTGAAGCATCTGAAGCACTTCCGCCTGCTAAAACAAACGATGCGTAATCAGTTGCATGTGGATAGGTTGCTGTATCTCCGGCACATGCTAATGATCCGACTGCTGCCGGGCAAATTATTGTTGGTGCTACGTTATCACAAGCCGTTGATGGCTGGAAACCACGAGCTGGTGATCCGTCTGCTCCATTAATTAACCATGGAGTAAAGGTGAGTGCACCAGCATTTTTCGCAGCCACACTAGCTGGAACATTAGTTCCATACCAGTTGCATGTTGCATTGGCCGTTCCAGGTGAAGCATTAGCAACACCATAAGCCATATTTAATAATGAGTTATTATGGATATTAACCGTACCTGCACTGATATTATCTTCAATAAAAACGCCAATCGCATCCGTTGTAGCACTAGTAAGATCATTAATCTTATTATTCAATACTAACGCTGCAGGAGTATTACGCTCCAATCCGATGGCATGTGACCAACGGCCATATAAATGTGCAATATCATTATTTTGAATAAGTGGGTTGTTAACTTTTGGAGTTCCGCCAGCTGAGCCAACATTAATTAATACTCCATATGCACCTTTTCCACCACTTCCGCCAAAATTACAAGCAGTAATGTTTTCAATAAGATTACTCTCAATCACTGGTCCATTAACATCAAAGGCCGAACCTGTAAATCCAATACCTAAACCTACAGCGCTTCCATTTCCTGCTCCAGGGCATGTAGTTTGACCACCACGTATGTTATTAACACAGTTGTAAGACATAACCAATCCTGTAACACTAGCACTAACTGAGCTCATTACAGCTCCATAAGAACCAGAACCTGTTGGCGCTCCGCCTACATCAGTAATTACGTTATAAATAATATTTGTGTTATTACGTCCATCACCTGATATACCGAAAGTACCGGCAGTGTTCTTAACGGTAAAACCATTAATGGTAACGTTATTTGCATTGATAGCTACTGTTGTAGATCCTGCTCCACCTGTTCCATTGATAATGGACTCTGCTCCTCTTCCTGCATCACAAGTAACTCCTGAATTAGCACCTAAAAGTGTCTCCTCTTTGTTAACAATAACGTTTTCATTAAATGTACCTGAGGCTACGTTTACAATAAATCCGTTTGATCCTGCATCAACTCCACGTTGTACGCTTCCACTATTTGTTGTAACAAAATCTTCACCGGCTTTAACAAGTACAAAACCAAGCGCAGAATTGTCAATTTTATGGGTGATTTTATCTTCAATTGCAAAATTTTGTGCTAAAGATGAAGCACCTCCAGTTAAACCATTAAAGGTTGCACTTGTAGCAAGTATGTCATTTGCATTATTATCAAGCGTAATGTAGTTACCTGTTTGTCCACTAAAAGCAGTATTGGAAATTGAAGCACTAACTGAAGCATTGTTCATCACAATAAGTCCGGTTGTTCCACCAGATACCACTACACCGCTTCCAATAGTTAAAGAAACTAAATCGTTAGAGCTTAACAAATTATCTTTTACTCTAATTCCGGTTATGCAATTTGAAATTGAAATACTACTTAAATTAGCATGTCCTCCAAATGTTGCATCTGAACCTGTAGATGGATAACTATCGTAATTGTTAACAAATATTCCATTGCCTGCGCCAGTAATACTTCCTCCCGATATTGCTACAGGAGAAGTGTTTCGCACATTCCAAACTTCAATACCATGAGATGGATTAATTGACGCTACACCACTGATTATATTACCTGATACAGTAGAAGGAACACCATCTTGTGAAGAAACTAACATTCCAGACCAATAGGACTCGTTTGCATCAATTACACCTGAAACCGAATTGTTAGAAACCGTATAACCTGAAGCTGTGCCATAAAACACATTATGGAAAACACCTCTGCGTCTAACATTGGTCATTGTGTTTCCGTCAATTACCTGAGAAGCTGGTGCTCCTGGGTTCGCCAAATGGAAATTACCTGTTTGAACACCAATACGAACATTATCCATACAATTGTTGGTAACTGCTGCATACGCGTTGTTATAAAGCAATACACCACCTCCCCAATAATCAACACCAGAACCGGGACCATATGTTCCGAAATCTTGCATTTTATTATTTGATATAACATGTCCGCTAGAAGGAGTAGCTACAGGATAAGGATAAAGCTCAATCCCGAAGTAGGATAAATTTTTGAAAATATTATTTGTTGCTGTTAAATTGTTTATTCCTGATTCATAACTAACAATTCCTTCAGACGCATTCATATCAGCAAGTGCAACTGGATTAGTATATCCACTGGTTAGTGAAGTATTATCACCATCCAATGTCAAACCGCTAATGGTTACATTAGAAGATTCAATGTAGAATAATATTCCATTTACAATATCATTGGTAGCCGGCACAACAACTGCTTCAGTTGCACGTGCAGAACAACCACTAGTTGATGCATTAGGTCCTAAGATTTTTAAAGCTTTTGTAACCACAACATTGTCTGCAAAAGTTCCGGCATCCACATAAATAGTATCACCTGCAATTGCTTTTGATTCAGCATAAGAAATAGTTGCAAAAGGTGCAGATGGAGTACCAGGATTTGAGTTACTTCCTACTGCTGTAGTATAAGGACCGTTATTAATGTTATCGTTAACATATAACTTAGAGTCATATACTATTGCATCGGTAGTATTGCTAGCAGTACAACCATTTGCATCTGTAACAGTAACCGTCCAGGTACCGGTTGCATTTGCTTGAGCATTTAAAATAGCATATGGTGAACCTGAACCTGATAACGCATTTGGTCCAGCCCATCCATAAGTGTATCCACCAGCTCCGCCTGAACCTGTTGCATTAAATGTTAAAGTTGATCCATGATTTACCGGTCCGGTATTACTGGCTGTTGTAGCAAGTCCGTTATTATCAACAGTAACACTAAATGAGCAAGTAGCGTCAGTATTAACACCATCAGAAACTGTCCATTAAACGGTGTTGCCTTTAGCAGTGGAGTTACTACCGTTTTATGGACAGTTTCTGATGGTGTTAATACTGACGCTACTTGCTCATTTAGTGTTACTGTTGATAATAACGGACTTGCTACAACAGCCAGTAATACCG
>JANNXV010000018.1:0-28763 GCA_031409815.1 Bacteroidota bacterium | reverse complement strand
GGGTCAGCCTGAGCGAAGTCGAAGGCATTGCTTTATCAGAATTCCTTATTTGAATAAAATTTATACAAGCTCTAACAATTATCCATTTTGAAAACAAGAGATTTCTCCAGCGAGTTTATTATTAAAGCAACACGCAGCAGTGGCAAGGGCGGGCAAAATGTAAATAAAGTTGCTACTAAAGTAGAGCTGAGTTTTAATTTACCTGCATCTATTTTACTTACTGATAAAGAAAAAATATTGCTTACTGAGAAATGGAGCAATCGTTTAACGCAGGAGGGAACTATTCGAATTGTTTGTCAAGAAGACCGCTCTCAACTCAAGAATAAAGAAATAGCGATTGAAAAATTTTATACCCTGCTCAAGAAATCTTTACTAAAACCAAAGAAAAGAATTGCAACCAAACCCGGCAAGGCAGTGAAAGAAGAAAGATTAAAAGAGAAAAAATTATTGGCAGAGAAAAAAGAAACCAGAAAAGGTTTTGTTGATTGGGAGTAGCGATTGAATTTTTTTTTACTTGTAATGGTATATATAGCGTGAGCCTTGATAGGTGTAGACTATGACACTGAACGATACAATTAACGAACAATTTGAGTGCACCAGGGTGGACGCTGGTAGGGGCTAATACTTATAAGGCAAATTACCAGCCTTTGAAATAGGTATTGAATGTCCTGTATGATAATCAATCCTAAATTTATACAATTGTGTGTTTCTGTCTGCCGAAGCTGCTATAGCTGATCCAATTAAACCAAATGCAGCTCCCCAGTATGCAGTATTATTTGCATTTGAAAAGGATGTTTGTCCTATAAAATAAAAATCTCCATCTGTTTTATTTAATTGAAACAGCCCGATTGAGGTAACTTTAATTAATTTATTTTCATAACATAAAGCATATATCTCCGGCAGTAATTTTTTTATTTTCTTTTTCTTGCCATTCTGCATCTGCACCATTTTAACTGTTTTTCCACTTAATGTAACATCCGAAATGCTGGTAATGTCGGGTGTGTTATTTTTAAAGTGTTCATAATCCAAATAAACACCCGCCTGCGGTCTATCAGTCATATACATTGGTATTTTTATTTTTTCAATACTATCCAGATTAATAAGTTCATCCATTGTGTAGTAATCGGTTCCGCCTACAGTTATTATTTTCGTTTTAGCAGCATTGGCTATCGAACACAAATTTTCATTTATTGTTTTCAGCAAGCCTTTAGTAATATCCCATCCGCTTGTAATATAATAAGTGGTGTCAACTGACATTATCTCAGAATATTCATTTTCCTCACCGGCAAAAAATAATCTTAGAGCGAGCTTAAAACGGCCTACTTCATAAAGAGATTCAGTTTGTTCACTTACAAAAAAATCAGACAAAATAATTGCGAGTCCGCTTTTACTTTCTGCCACATTACCTCCAAGATAAAAAAAGCGGCTAAGAGTATCATAAAAATTACCAATGTACTTTACCTCTTCAAGTTTGTTAAATGCACCTTTTTGAACAAAGCCCATCAATCGGCTACCTGGTCGTTTGTCAATAATTTTAAATGATGTAAATGGAGATGTTTTTGTTTTAAAAAGGTAGTCAAGTTGTAAAAATTGCTGCGCGTAACCACAATTGGATATTAATGCTAACAGTAAGCAGAACTTATACAATCTATATAATTTACTGATGTTCATTTCATCAACAAGAATAGTATTTATTTAATTACTGTAAGTTTCCAAATAATTGTTCAGTTGTAAGAGAAAGCTCCTACAACGGCAGAAATAGATCTCTTTCATTTGGGAACTAATAAATGAATTCCAATTTGTTTTTTGACCATTTACAGAATTCAAACTGATTTAAAATAATAGCAGGAGGAAAGATCGGGAGCATAAAATAATTTTTATTTCCACCCTTCCCGTTTCTTCAACTCTGTGATATGCGCCAAATGATGATTGCAATGCCAGGCATAAAGGGCAGCAAAATTTTTTAAAATTAATTCTTTGTTTTGTTCAGGATGAAAAAGTTTTCGTTCAAAATCATCCGGTGTCATACTTCGTAAAATAATCAACCATCTTTTATGCACATTCACTATAATTGGAAGTGATAAATCAATAGTTGCTTTGCTATCCGGCAACTCAGCCCAACGATCCTGAAGATAGGGTTTGATGGTTGGTATTTCTTCAGTGAGCGCGAGTTTAAAACGAATGTAAGCGTTCATATGGCTATCTGCAACATGATGCACTACCTGCCTTACTGTCCATCCTCCTTCCCGGTAAGGTGTATCTAATTGTGCATCGTTAAGGGATGTTACTTCTTTTGTTAAACGCTCCGGAAATTTTTCAATGATATCCAACCAGTTTAAAATGTCGGTTGCAGAAATTGTTTCGGGTATTTTAAATTTTCCGATTGGGTAACTCAAGTTTTCTTCCATTACTATTGTATGTTTTGTGATTGTAAAAATAAACAGAAAGACTTAGTTAAATTTTGTACTGTTTGTAAACATGCATTCAACTCTCACGGCTAAAAAAATAGTGTAATAAAAATCTATTGAATGATTAAATCGAATACGTGATTTTCAATTCAATAACAATAATTTGATGCAAACCCAAAAAATATTTTTAAATAATTATGCACCGGCCTTTTGTTAAAAAGTAACCTTGTTTGTTCAAAATTAACCCTTGATTGTACGCTTATCTTTATCTTGATTTGCACCGGGCTAAGCAAGTACTGTTTATAATCAAAACCTGCCGGGCGCAACTCTAAAAATTTTACTCTTAAAATAACGTTAATCGAAGCAAAAAAGGGCTTTGCCTGAAACTGTCACCTCTATAAAAAACAGCTAATGCAAAAAGATATTAAATACTTAAACAATAGATTAACAAGCTGTTAAGTTTACATTAAAGAAAACGAAACGAATAACTCAATAATAACCCACTAAAATTCCATAATAACATGATTGTAATAAAGCGCGATGGCAAAAAGGAAGCTGTAAAATTTGATAAGATAACAGCACGTATTCAAAAACTTTGTTATGGGCTTTCTGCTGAACATGTGAGCCCTATGGCGGTTGCACAACGTGTAATTGAGGGTGTTTATGATGGAGTTTCCACCGTGGAACTTGACAACCTGGCGGCTGAAACAGCAGCATCACTAACCACACGCCATCCGGATTTTGCATTGCTTGCTTCGCGAATTGCAATCAGCAACTTGCATAAAAACACCAAGAAGTCGTTTAGTGAAACCATGCGCGATCTTTATAAATATATTGATCCGAAAACAGGCAAGGAAGCATCACTGATTGCAGAAGATGTTATGCAAATTATTAATGAGCATGCTGACCTGCTTGATTCAACTATAATATATGACCGTGATTTTGGTTACGATTATTTTGGCTTCAAAACGTTAGAGAAATCTTATCTATTAAAAATAAACAGCAAAGTAGTTGAGCGCCCACAGCACATGCTCATGCGTGTTGCAGTTGGCATCCACAAAACAGATATTGATTCTATTATTGAAACTTACAACTTAATGAGTGAGCGGTGGTTTACTCATGCTACACCTACTTTGTTCAATGCAGGTACTCCAAAGCCTCAACTATCTTCTTGCTTTTTATTAACGATGCAGAACGATAGTATCGATGGTATTTATAACACCTTAAAACAATGTGCACAAATTTCACAATCAGCTGGCGGAATTGGTTTAAGCATTCATAACATACGTGCAACAGGCTCCTATATAAGAGGTACCAATGGAACTAGTAATGGTATTGTACCAATGTTAAAGGTGTTTAACGATACAGCTCGTTATGTTGATCAAGGTGGAGGAAAACGTAAAGGATCCTTTGCTGTTTATATTGAACCATGGCATGCTGATATCTTTGAGTTTCTGGATCTAAAAAAGAATCATGGTAAAGAAGAATTGCGTGCGCGCGATTTATTCTTCGCACTTTGGATCTCGGATCTGTTTATGAAACGAGTAAAAGAAGAAGGACAATGGAGCTTATTCTGCCCGAACGAAGCACCCGGACTGGCTGATTGCTATGGAATGGAATTCGAATTGCTTTACACAAAGTATGAAGAAGAAGGCAGAGCCCGCAAAACGATTCCTGCACGCGAACTTTGGACTGCAATTCTTGAGTCACAAATAGAAACAGGCACTCCTTATATATTATATAAAGATGCGTGCAACGAAAAAAGTAATCAGAAAAATTTAGGAACCATTAGAAGCTCCAATCTATGTACTGAGATTGTTGAATACACATCTGCTGATGAAGTGGCCGTTTGTAATCTTGCTTCATTGGCGCTGCCTCGCTTTGTAATAAATGGAAAGTTTGACCATCAGAAATTATTTGATATCACTTATGTTGTTACTAAAAATCTAAACAAAGTAATAGATGTAAATTATTACCCAATACCAGAAGCAAGAAACAGCAATATGCGTCATCGCCCAATTGGCTTAGGTGTGCAAGGATTGGCTGATGCTTTTATATTGCTTCGTTATCCATTCGAAAGCGAAGAAGCTAGAACACTGAACCGCGAAATTTTTGAAACCACCTATTATGCTGCATTAACTGCTTCAAAAGATCTTGCGATCATCAACGGTCCTTATGAAACTTTTAAAGGCTCGCCTATTTCAAAAGGTATTTTCCAATTTGATATGTGGAATGTAACACCTACTGACCGTTGGGAATGGAATGTGTTACGCGAAGAAATAATGAAACACGGAGTGTACAATTCTTTACTAGTTGCTCCAATGCCAACCGCTTCAACATCTCAAATACTTGGAAATAACGAATGCTTTGAACCATATACTTCCAACATTTATAACCGCAGAGTTTTATCAGGTGAATTTGCAGTAGTTAACAAACACCTATTAATGGACCTGGTAAAACTGGGCTTGTGGAATGGTGATATGAAAAATAAAATTTTAGGTGCCAACGGGTCAGTACAGCACATTCCTGAAATTCCTGAAGACATCAAAGAACTTTATAAAACCGTTTGGGAAATAAAACAACGTGCCATCATTGATATGGCTGCCGACCGTGGTGCATACATCTGCCAAAGCCAAAGCTTAAATTTGTTTATTGCTGACGCTAATTTTGCTAAACTAACCTCGATGCATTTTTATGCTTGGGAAAAGGGATTAAAAACAGGCATGTACTACCTGCGAACAAAATCTGCCGCCAGCGCTATTAAGTTCACCGTTGAAAAGCATTATGAAAATATTCCTGCTGCTGAATTAGTAACTGTAACTTCTACTATATCGCCCGAAACATCTGTAACAAATTTAAATCCTGAAATTGCAATGAATGAAATTTCTTGCTCGCTCGACAATCCAGACGATTGTTTAGCTTGTGGGAGTTAGAATAAAACCCTTATTGGCAAAGGGTTTCAAAGTAATCTTATTGATTTAAAGCGAGTGAATTTTTACCATTCACTCGCTTTAAATCAATAAGGTGTAAAATCGAGCAGTTTCCAATCATATTAATACTTGACATGCACGATTTTCAATCTTAACATTACATTGGTTTTCGAATTAAACCTGCCTCTTTTTTATGTCAAACAAATCAACACTATTTTTGTCGCTATTATTTGGTATGATTATAGCTTAAATTAAAAAATACACTCATCAGCCTGATACACTTTCTTACATCGAACCAAAACTTTTTTTACAATGACCAGCAAAACTCAACTTAAGCTTATTGAAAAAATTTCAAAAAACACTTATAAACTACACGAGTTGCTAAAGGAGAAACCTGTTGCAAATAAAAAGAAAAACAGGGCCTCTTTTAGTATCTCTGAAAAAACTATCAACTAAATCATAATCCGATTTAAAAAGGTAAATCTCCATCTGGTTTTTCTATCGGTGGACTGTCTTGCACCATTGGTGGCACTTCATAGTTAACACTATTACCCGCGTTATCGCGTTTGCTTAACAAGGTCATGTTTTCTGCAACAATTTCAGTCTCTGTTCTTTTGATGCCATCCTTTTCATAGGTTCGATATCGAAGTTTCCCTTCGATAAATATTTGTTGCCCCTTGTGCAAATTAATTTTTTCTGCTGCCTCAGCCAATCCCCTCCACATTATTATGCGATGCCACTCCGTACGCTCCTCCCTATTTCCATCTTTATTCTTATAATACTCAGATGTTGCCAAAGGAAAACGTGCAGTCATCACACCTCCTTCCATATGACGGTACTCTGGATCTTTGCCCAGGTTACCAATTAGCATTACTTTATTTAATCCTGACATATTTTAACCTTTTTAACTTGAATTTAGTAACGGTTATTTTATTGAAATTAAAGCAAACTTACATTAAATGTTTAATCAAAAATTAACACCTAATTTAATTGATTTGATGCTTTATTATCAAATTCACGTAACGTTATTTAGTCTTTTCAAAATAATCTTTGAGCATATTTAACTAATAGCTGAGGCAATGCATATTTACTTAGCTGTTTCTCCGAAACTTGCACATTTTCCTTCTTAAGAAAGTTGGATCTAAGTTTCATTATGTCCAGATGATAAAACCTTGTTACCAATAATTGATGAGAAAGTTGATGATGAATCATTTCGCTTTGACCTGTTAGTTGAATAGTTGATTTCTGTATCATTTCACTAAAACTTTGGGCTTGCATTATAGTCTTAATGTTTTGGTTTCGAGTAGTTTCAATAAGCGGAAACTCAAACAATCCTTTCCAAATGTCTTTACCCTTTCGTTGGCGAATAAAAACTTTATCATCAAAATGAAAAACCAGATAATGAAAATACCTCGTTCTTACCTTAGTTGTTTTTCCCTTTACAGGAAGTTGACGAACCAAATTATTTATTTGTGCATAACAACTCTGACTAAATGGACATGTTTCACATAAAGGAGCCGGCTTGCACTGCATCGCACCAAATTCCATCATAGCTTGGTTGAAAGTGCCGGGCTGTGATTTACCCAATAACTCTTGGGCAAGTACCTTAAATTCCTTTTTTCCATCGGTGCTGTCAATAGGAGTTTCTATTCCAAAATATCTTGCAATAAAACGATAAACGTTGCCATCCACTACAGCGTGCGGAAGATTGAAAGCAAATGATGCAATGGCCGAAGCAGTGTAATCTCCTATGCCTTTTAGCGACAACAACTCTTCAAATGTTTGAGGAAAAACCCCAAATCGGTCCATCATTTGCTTAGCCGCGTGTAATAGGTTACGTGCCCTGCTGTAATAGCCAAGGCCCTGCCAGAGCTTAAGCACCTCGTCCTCATTGGCATTGGCAAGTGATTTAAGAGTAGGAAACTTTTCTATAAAACGATGATAATAAGGCATTCCCTGTTCAACACGTGTTTGCTGAAGTATAATCTCTGAAAGCCAGATTTTGTATGGGTCTTTAGTTTTACGCCAAGGCAGATTTCGTTTGTTTTGCTGGTACCAGGCAAGCAAAGTAGGGGTAAAACTCATAGTAAAATTGTGTAATGTGCTCAAAAGTAAGGATTTAATTTTGTGGATACTGTTAAAAACCTATCTTTGCGTCCCCAAATTTTAAAAAGATATAAAGTAATGACTAAAGCTGAATTAGTGAATGAAGTTTCTACAAAGACAGGTATTGAAAAAGTGCAAGTACAGAACACCGTAGAATCAATGATGAAAGTGATACGCCAGGCGCTTATCAACAATGAAAACGTTTATTTGAGAGGATTCGGGAGTTTCATAGTTAAAAAGCGTGCTGAAAAAACGGGACGCATTATTACTAAAAACACCACTATTATTATCCCAGAACACTATATACCAGCTTTTAAACCCGCAAAAACATTCACTGACAGAGTGAAAACAGCTCATAAAAAGCCTCAAACTGCTAAATAGAAATGAGTGGTAATGTGATAAGGGTTTTTTTGGTTGTTGCAGCACTGGTATTGGCTATAGGATTATTCCTTGCCCCATCACAAGTAAATGTAATACAAGGTGGCAAACTAAAATCTGATTCGCAAAATTCTAGTTTTGATTATAAGGGTCTTATCAAAACCGCAAAAGCTTCTTTGGATGAAAAACAAAGAGGAGAAATAATGGCATTAGAAATGACGCTTGATAGCAAACTGGATTCATTACCCCTCTACGATTCGATTGGTTTAGCTTGGGACCGTGCAAATATTCCTGCAGTTTCTGCTTATTATTTCGAATTAAAAGCAGAAAAAAATCCTTCGGAAAGAAATTATCTTGAAGCGGCCTATCGTTTCTTTGATGCCTATAAAATTGCTGCTGATACAAATTTGAGAACCTATATGGTTCAGCAGGCAATTATTAATTATCAGAAGGTTATCGAGATTAACCCTTCTAATCTGAATGCAAAAACTGATTTAGGAGTGTGTTATGCAGAAGGAACTAGTGAGCCCATGAAAGGAATATTGATGTTGCGAGAAGTGGTAGCTGCTGACCCTAACCATGAAATGGCTCAGTTTAATCTCGGATTGCTCTCTTTAAAATCAACTCAATTTCCAAAAGCTATTGATAGGTTTGATAAAGTAATTGCAATAAACCCAAAACGAACGGATGTTTACTTATATAAAGCACAAACGTATATGCAGATGGGCGATACAATGAGTGCTGTTAAATCGTTCGAAGAATACAAAGTCAAATCGGATGACTATGAAATGATTCAACAAGTTTCCAAATACCTTGATCAACTTAAGTCGGGGTCAACCTTAAAAGCAACAAGTTGATTTAAAATAAAAAAGAAATTCTAATATAATTATCACTTAATAAATTTAAAGATATGCCAAGCGGAAAGAAACGTAAAAGACATAAAATGGCGACCCACAAGCGTAAAAAACGCCTTCGTAAGAATCGTCATAAAAAGAAAAAATAAACTCTTGTTTTGTTAGGGCCTAAGAACTTATGAGTGTAGGCAACCTATAGACTATTCTATAGGTTGTTTCATTCTGCTTTAAACTCTAATAGGCACAGATTACATTTTTCATTCATTTATTTTTTAATTACTGTTATAATACAAATTGAACAGCGAATTAATTATTGACTCTTCAAGCACTGAAGTGACCATCGCCTTATTAGAAGATAAGCGATTAGTAGAGTTAAATAAGGAGAAGAAAGAGCATCAGTTCTCGGTCGGTGATATCTATCTCGGTCGGGTTAAAAAACTTATGCCTACACTCAATGCGGCTTTTGTCGACATTGGGTATGAGAAAGATGCGTTCCTACACTATCTTGATCTGGGTCCACAAGTTCAAAGTTTATTGAAATATATGAAGATGACCACCAGTGGTCGTCAGGAAGATCCATTACTAACAAATTTTGCAACAGAGGCCGATATTAATAAAAGTGGTAAGGTGTCACAAATTCTTTCTGCTAATATTCATATTCCGGTTCAAATTGTTAAAGAACCTATTTCTTCAAAAGGGCCTCGAATTACAACTGAAATTAGTTTGCCTGGGCGCTTTGTAGTGCTAATGCCTTTCTCTGATGTTGTAACGGTTTCTTCAAAAATTAAAAGTTCTGCCGAACGTACCCGACTTAAAAGGCTTGCCATTAGTATTAAGCCACGAAATTTCGGAATTATTGTTAGAACGGTTGCTGAAGGCAAAAAAGTTGCCGATTTAGATAAAGACATTCAGGATTTGGTTCAACGCTGGACCACCATGCACAGCCAGCTAAAAACCGCACAACCTCCTGCAAAACTTTTAGGTGAAAGCGATCGAACCACCACCATACTTCGCGACCTACTAAATCCTAATTTCAATAGCATACATGTTAATGATCAACACATGTATGATGAGATACGTAGCTATATAAGAGGCGTAGCTCCTGAACAAGTAGAGATTGTTAAACTCTACAAAAACAAGATTCCAATTTTTGAAACACTGGGCGTTGACAAACAAATAAAAACACTGTTTGGAAAAACCGTTACTATGCAAGGTGGTACTTACCTTATCATTGAGCATACTGAAGCCATGCATGTGATTGACGTGAACAGTGGAGGAAGAATGAAAGGGGCTGGTGATACACAGGGTCAAAATGCATTGCAGGTAAATTTAATGGCAGCCAAAGAAATTGCTCGTCAATTGCGTCTTCGTGATATGGGAGGAATCATCGTAGTTGACTTTATTGACATGTACAACACGCTTCACCGCAAAGAGCTTTTTGATTTATTGCAGTTGGAGATGAAACATGACCGTGCACGACACACTATTCTTCCTCCTAGTAAATTTGGTTTGGTGCAAATTACTCGCGAGCGCGTACGCCCGGTAACCGATATTATTACAGTAGAAAAATGTCCTGCGTGCGATGGTACCGGTGAAATAAAAGCAAGCATGCTTTTGGTAGATGATATAGAAAACAACATTCGTTACCTATGCCGCGAACAAAATGAACAATCACTTACCCTACAGGTGCATCCTTATCTTGAAGCTTTTTTTAAAAAAGGAGGGTGGTTAAAATCCCCTCAGTGGAAGTGGTTCAAAACCTACCATAAATGGATAAAAGTTGAACCCATTTCAGCCTATCATATAATGGAGTTTCATTTTTTAAATAAGCAGGGAGAAGAAATTAAGATTTGATTTTTTTAGCAATGAAATTGAGATGAATTTTTATTGTAAAATTAATACTAGCTACAATTAACTATGTCATTTAAACTCTTTCTGCTTCGAAAAACAAAAGCCCTTTTTATTCGTTTTAAGTTACATAGAATTGTTGAACCTTTTAGTGGTGCTTTTTTGAATCTCGTTTATTTGTCAAAATTTTCAAAGTGGGCAAAGGATCAAAAAAACATAGAATATAACGACTTTTATTCAGGTTCATGGGATTACACCAAACGTTTTGGTTTGTATGAGTACATCCTCAAAAAAGAAAACCTTCTGGGGCCAATTGTTTATCTTGAATTCGGTGTAGCAGAAGGCCCATCGTTTACCTGGATGGTGCAAAAGAA
Organism: Bacteroidota bacterium; assembly: GCA_031409815.1. Classification (GTDB taxonomy): domain Bacteria; phylum Bacteroidota; class Bacteroidia; order AKYH767-A; family OLB10; genus JANLUX01. The sequence continues at coordinate 17,865 of JANNXV010000018.1, read as the reverse complement.
CCAGCATCCTGATTCGCGATTTTATGGTTTCGATACCTTTGAAGGACTTCCTGAAGATTGGGGTCATTACAAAGTAGGCGCGATGGGTACTGATTCACAATTACCTAATGTTAATGATAGCAGAGTTCGATTTTTGAAAGGTTTGTTTCAGGACACTTTACCTGATTTTTTAAAATCAACACCGATAATAGGAAGAAAAGTGATCATGATGGATGCTGATTTGTATTCCTCCACGTTATTTGTACTCACAAGTTTACATCCACACCTAAGCAAAGGCGATATTATTTTCTTTGATGAGTTTGTTGTTCCAACACATGAGTTTATGGCCTTTACCAATTTCCTTCAAAGCTATTATGTGAAACTTGAGTTAATAGGCGCAGCCAACAATTATTACTTTGCAGCTTTTATTGTCCGATAGAATAATATTGATTTTGCAAGTGTTAAATCACCTCAAAAATTAGATTGCTTTTTATTTATTGTATAGATAATATAGCAAACTAAAGAGCCATTTCGAAAAGCGAAATTACTTTCTTGGCTACCATAATTACCAGTTTTCTTTAAAAACTTTTCTTCAATAAGAACGAAAAAACAAGTGCCATCGCTATTACCAACCTGGTATTAAATGCTAATTGTTGCCAAAACCTGCCTTTTTAAACTAATATCCTATAAAAAACACCCGCTAACTTATCAACATTTTATACATTTGCGCCCCCTTTGTTGTTAATAACCATTTGCAACCCTTGGGGATCAAATTAATTCAAATGGAAAAACGTTCTGATTTTGTGATACAATTTGCCTCACTTCCAATGGGTAAGCATGAGTTTGATTATAATATCAACGACTCATTCTTCAAAGGATATGAAAATGCATTGCTACAAAGTGCACAAGTAAAAGTGCATGTGGTATTCTCAAAAGCCCCGCATAGTTTAGAACTGTCTTTTCAATTTAAAGGCAGTATAAAGGTTGAGTGTGGTAGATGCCTGGAAGAGTTTGGTTTACCTTTAGATGTGGAAAAGCATTTACTGGTAAGACCTGTAAGCGGTGATGTAGAAGAAATGGTTGATGAAGAGGTGTTAAACATCTCCGATCGTGATCAAACAATTGATTTACGACAGCACATTTACGACTATCTGAGTTTGCAAGTTCCATTAAATCCACTGCATCCTGAAGGTAAAAACGGAATTCCGTCATGCGATCCAAAAGTGATGGAATTATTAAAAAAGGTAACGGTAAATCCTCCTGAATCGCAAGACGACCCGAGGTGGAACATACTTAAAAATATAAAATTGAATTAAAATATTAACATTAATAAAAATTTAAAATGCCACATCCCAAACACAAAATCTCCAAAAGCAGAAGAGATAAAAGAAGAACTCATGATAAAGCTGTTGCCCCAACGGTTGCAGTAGATTCAACAACAGGCGAGTCTCACTTATGGCACCGTGCTCACTGGCACGAAAACAAACTTTACTACAAAGGAAAAGTAGTAATGGAGCGCGAAGCTTAAATTTAATAATACTTGAGTTATAACATTACTCTTAACTTAATTACTAAAGTGCATCAATGAGAATCGGAATCGACATCATGGGCGGAGATTATGCGCCAAATGAAATTATTCTTGGAGTAATTGAAACGCTCAATGAATTACCTTCAGAAGTAGTTTTGGTGCTTTTTGGTGATCAAAAAGTAATAACAGACGTATTTGCAAGTCACAATGCTGATATCGGCAAAGTTGAAATTGTTCATACTACCGAAGTTATTGGAATGGATGAGCATGCTTCTCGTGCTATTTCTCAAAAACCAGACTCAAGTATTAGCCGTGGATTTGAGTTTCTTAAAAAAGGAATGATTGACGGTTTTGCCGGAGCTGGAAATAGTGGTGCTATGATGGTGGGAGCCATGTTTAGTGTAAAAACTATTCCAGGTATTTTACGTCCTGCAATATGTTCCATTGTTCCAAAAGAAAACGGTAGCTATGGTATTTTTTTAGATGCAGGAGCAAATGCCGATTGTAAACCTGAATCGTTGCAGCAATTTGCAGTTTTGGGAAGTTTGCTGATGGAACATGTTTATCAAAAACAAAACCCAAAAGTTGCTTTAATGAATATTGGTGAAGAAGAAGAAAAAGGCAATATGCTAAGTCAGGCTGCTCATCAGTTATTAAAGACCACTAAAGAAATAAATTTCATAGGTAACATTGAAGGTCGTGATCTTTTTAATGATAAAGCAGATGTTATTGTCTGCGATGGGTTTACTGGCAATGTAATTTTAAAATTGGCTGAATCTTTTTACACGCTCATACGCAAGCGCAATATTAAAGATGAATACTTTGAAAGTTTTAATTATGAAAATTATGGGGGCACACCCATTTTAGGCGTCAAAGCCCCGGTTATTATTGCACATGGTATTTCAAATGCCCGTGCAATAAAAAATATGATTTTAATAACCATTAGAGTAACCAAGGCTGGGCTTTGTGAAAAAATTGCAAACGCACTGCACGAAAGCATTACAAATTAAAAAAATATGGCCGGAATAAACGCTGCAATCACAGCTGTTGAAGGATGGGTTCCAGATTATGTACTTACCAACCAGGAACTAGAAAAGTTGGTAGATACTAATGATGAGTGGATAATTAGCCGTACCGGAATTAAAGAACGCAGAATTCTAAAAGGAGAGGGGTTAGGAACTTCTGATATGTGCATGCACGCAGTTAATGCATTACTGCGCAAAAAAAACTTAAAGCCTGAAGATATTGATTTGCTGATTTGTGCAACCACAACTCCAGATATGCAATTTCCCGCAACGGCAAATATTATATGCGATAAAACAGGAATCAAAAATGCCTTTAGTTTTGATATCAATGCAGCTTGCTCAGGTTTTATGTATGCATTAGTAACCGGATCAAAATATATTGAGACCGGACAATACAAAAAAGTAATTGTGGTAGGTGGCGATAAAATGTCATCTATTGTTGATTACACCGATCGTGCTACCTGTATTATTTTTGGTGATGGGTGTGGAGCTGTTTTGCTTGAGCCAAATAACGAAGGATATGGAATTCAGGATTCTATTCTAAAATCAGATGGTTCAGGAAGAGTTTATCTGCACCAAAAAGCCGGTGGTAGTGCAAAACCTGCCTCACATGCAACAGTTGACGCAAAAGAACATTTTGTTTTCCAAGATGGTCAACCCGTATTCAAATTTGCTGTAACCAATATGGCAGATGTTTCGGCAGAAATCATGGAAAAAAACAACCTTAAGTCTGAAGATATAGCATGGTTAGTTCCTCATCAAGCAAACAAGCGCATTATTGATGCCACTGCAAAACGCATGGGTTTAAGCAACGAAAAAGTAATGCTTAATATCGAACGTTATGGAAACACCACAAACGGCACAATACCGCTGTGTTTGTGGGAGTGGGAAAAACAATTAAAAAAAGGGGATAATATTATTCTTGCCGCATTTGGTGGAGGATTTACCTGGGGTGCCGTTTATATTAAATGGGCATATGACGGATCAAAAAATTAATTATTCCATTTTATATATATATTTACCTTACTAAACGGATTTAATTATGAATAAGAAAGAGATAGAAGAACTAATAAAATTTGTTTCCAAAGCAGGTGTGAGCGAGGTAAGTCTTGAAATGAAAGACATAAAAATTACCATAAAAAACAGCGCCAACCAAAAAGTTGAACAAGTAATAAGTCATATAGCTGCTCCGGCAGTTATGGCTGCACCTGTTGCTCAAGTTGCTGCACCTGTAGCACCTGCTCCCAAAGCTGAAGCTCCCAAAGTGGCAGATTCCAATGAAGCTAATTATATTACAATAAAATCACCGATGATTGGAACTTTTTATCGTTCATCCTCCCCTGATAAACCAAACTTTATAAATGTTGGTGACGAAGTAAAGCCGGGAAAAGCGATTTGTATTATCGAAGCCATGAAGTTATTTAACGAAATAGAATCTGAACACGCTGGGCGCATTGTAAAAGTGCTAGTCGAAAACGCTTCACCTGTTGAGTATGATCAACCTTTGTTTTTAATAGATCCAAGCTAAAATTATTTGAAGATTTTTGGATTTCTCAATTTCAACATTGGGCACTGTTTTTCAAATCCTTAAATCACAAATCCTTAAATTTTCAAATCTAAAACTATGTTCAAAAAAATACTTATTGCTAATCGTGGTGAAATTGCATTGCGAATAATTCGCACTTGTAAAGAGATGAACATTCGCACGGTTGCGGTTTATTCTACAGCAGATAAAGAGAGTTTACATGTTCGATTTGCCGATGAAGCCGTTTGCATTGGCCCTCCTCCAAGCAAAGACTCCTATCTAAACATGTCGCGCATAATGGCTGCAGCGGAAATAACTAATGCTGACGCTATACATCCTGGATACGGTTTTTTGTCAGAAAATTCCAAGTTCAGTAGTATTTGTCGCGAACACAATGTGAAATTTATTGGCGCATCACCAGAGATGATCGATGCGATGGGAGATAAAGCTAGCGCTAAAGCAACCATGAAAAATGCCGGTGTTCCTTGCATTCCAGGTTCAGAAGGATTACTTGAAAATATTGAAGAAGGATTAAAGCTTTCAAAAAAAATTGGCTATCCTGTTATACTAAAAGCAACTGCCGGTGGTGGTGGAAAAGGAATGCGCATTATTTGGAAACCGGAAGAATTTGAAAAAGCTTGGGAAACTGCCCGTGCCGAAGCAGGTGCTTCTTTTGGCAATGACGGTATGTATCTCGAAAAATACATTGAAGAACCTCGTCATATCGAAATTCAAATTGCCGGTGATCAATATGGCAAAGCTTGTCACTTAAGTGAACGCGATTGCTCCATTCAAAGAAGACATCAAAAATTGGTAGAGGAAACACCCTCACCATTCATGACTGATAAGCTACGTAAAGCAATGGGAGAAGCAGCTATTAAGGCTGCTCTCGCAACAGCTTATGAGGGAGTTGGTACGGTAGAATTTTTGGTTGACAAACACAGCAATTTTTACTTTATGGAAATGAACACCCGTATTCAGGTGGAACATCCCGTAACCGAAGAAGTAATTAATTACGATTTAATCAAGGAACAAATTAAGATTGCATCAGGGGTTCCGATATCCGGTAAAAATCATTTTCCGGCCATGCATGCAATTGAATGTCGTATTAATGCTGAAGATCCTTATCATGATTTTCGTCCTTCACCAGGTCGCATCACTGTATTGCATCAACCAGGTGGACACGGTGTGCGTGTCGACTCGCATATTTATGCAGGTTATACCATTCCACCATACTATGATAGCATGATTGCAAAACTCATTACCATTGCTCAAACACGCGAAGAAGCCATTCAAACAATGGAGCGCGCGTTAAGCGAATTTGTAATTGAAGGTGTAAAAACCACTATTCCTTTTCACGTACAACTGATGCAAAACGAAGATTTCAGAAAAGGAAATTACACAACAAAATTTATGGAGAGTTTCAAACTCCTATAAAAAAGGGATTTCTATTATACTAATAGAAATCCCTTTTTAAAATGTGTTTTTTTTATTTGTCTTTATTCTACAATAAGTTTTTTATTGAATAGTTTTTCACCACCTGATACACGAACAAAATATATTCCTGCCGAAAGATTTTCTGTTGTAAAGTTTATTGCATTTGTTTCCTGATTAAAATTTTTAGTGAAAACGATTGCACCTAATGCATTTATTATTTCGAGCGTTCCACTTTGAATGCTGCTATTAATTTTTATTTCAACAAATGAAGTTGCAGGATTAGGTGATAATTGTATTGCTGAATTATTATCAATAATCTGATGAAGGCCTGTATTATTAAACGTATACATCTCTACTGAATTATATGCAGTAAAACCACCATTTGAACCGCCACCAATCATAAAAATATTTTGGCTTGCGGTTGCAGCACCGTATGCCCTTGCTGTGGTTAATGAATCAGTTGTCCAAACACCTGTGTTGTCATTAAAAATATCTACTGTTTTATAAACTGTAGTTCCGGCAGCATCGCTTCCTCCTGCAAAAAAGGCTCTGCCTAGAACTGATGCTCCACTTAAGTTAGCGCGTGGGGAAGAAAGAGAATCTACCGTCCAGGTATTGGTAACTACATCATAAATATCAACCACCTTGCTTACTGCATTTCCAACCTTAACACCACCAGCTATTAAAATTTTGTTGCCAACTGCAGTTGCTGCGGCATCAGCACGCGCCTCACTTAAAGTAGTGGCTGTCCACATACCAGTAGTTACATCATAAATATCAACAACATTGGATGGAGTTCCATTTGAATTATATCCCCCTGCAAAAACAATTTTATTACCCGCGCCAGTAGCACACAATGAATACCTTGGTTGTGATAACTGCCAGGCTATCCATGAATTTGTTGTAGTCGAATAAATATCTACAACATTTGATACTAGTGAATTAGCATCCAACCCTCCGGCAAAAAGAATTCTTGTTCCTGCTGAGGCAGCAGCAAGTCTTTCTCTTGGTACTGATAAGGTTGCAGTGGTGCTCCAAAAATTACTATCAGTATGGTAAATATCTACGTAATCATAAACCGATAAAATCCAGGCATTGGCACCACCTGCAAAAACTATTTTATTGTTAGCAGCAGCAGCAGCTAGTGATGTTCGTCCATGTGAAATAGAAGATGCCGACCAGGTATTAAAAGTGGCATTATAAATATCTGCTGCCGGTGGTGGTATGCTTATTAATCCTATTCCACCTGCAAATATGCATTTATCACCATAAGAAGCTGCAGCCAAAAGCGAACGAGATGCACTAAGAGTAGCGGTACTCCATTGAGAAAACGATACCTGAGTATTAATAATTATGAGGAAGGTTAAAATTGAAATGCGTTTTAAAGTTTTTTTCATTATGTTGTTTTTATTTTTTTTACAGAACAAAATTACATATTTCCCCTTCTAAATCGAATTCATTATTTAAAATATTACCGTTAATCACTTAGTTAATTTTAACTACTAGTATTATCTAAATTTCTCTGTTTGGTTTATTAAAAATATTGGATCATCTTGCTATTATTTGCGTTTCATTTTTATTGACCTTTACACTCTCAAATATTACTATATATGAATTTGGTATTTAAAGAAGTGCTATCGGTAACAATGATTCTGTTCGCGGTGATAGATATTATTGGATCGTTACCAGTGATCATTGAAACACGAAACCGAGTGGGTTTTATTCACGCAGAGAAAGCAACGATCGCCTCATTTGCCATTATGGTACTATTTCTGTTTCTGGGAGAATCCATTTTAAATTTAATTGGAATTGATGTGAGTTCCTTTGCAATTGCAGGGTCGATTGTTATATTTTTTCTTGCTATTGAAATGATTCTGGGTATTCGCCTTTATAAAGACGAAATACCATCAACAGCTTCTATTGTACCAATCGCTTTTCCATTGATTGCCGGAACCGGAACAATGACTACTTTAATTTCATTGCGCTCTCAATATAATTATGAAACTATTTTGGTTGGTATTGCTGTTAATACAATAATCGTTTATTTAGTGTTGCGTGTTTTACAACCTCTCGAAAATTTATTAGGCAAGGCAGGTATCAGTATCATTCGTAAAGTTTTTGGCATTGTGCTATTGGCAATTGCTATCAAACTTTTTAGAACCAATGCGGGTTCATTAAGATTTTAACGATTTTGAAATATTTATTTGTTTCATCCGTCTATTGAATGAAATACCAGCATCAATAAATAATAAATAATTATGCTTTTTTTCTTGTCAATAATCCTGTTGATCATCATTTCGGGAATCATTTTTATGCAACAACCTAAGTTTGGAAAAATTTCTTCAGGTCAGCGGCTTGAACGAATTAAAAATTCTCCTAACTATAAGGACGGCAGATTTCAAAACTCAAATTTTACACCTGACTTAGCAGAGGGTGTGAGTTATTACAAAGTGATAAAAGAATTTTTATTTGATAAAAGTAAACGCATCAGCCCTGTTGATACCCTGCCTTCAAAAAAAATAGACCTGCATACACTTGATGCCGACCAAAACATTTTTGTGTGGTTTGGTCACTCTTCCTATTTTATGCAAATAGACGGAAAGAAGATATTGGTTGATCCTGTGATGAGTGGTGCTGCGTCTCCAATAAGTTTCACCACCAAAAGTTTTAGAGGAAGTGATGTTTATACAACTGATGATATTCCGGAGATAGATTACTTGTTTATCACACACGATCATTGGGACCATTTGGATTATGAAACCATCCTTAAACTAAAACCAAAAATTAAAAAAGTAATTACCGGATTAGGAACACCTGCACATCTCGAACATTGGGGTTATGATAAAAACATCATCATTGAAAAAGATTGGGACGAAGAAATTATCTTAGATAAAGGTTTTGTAGTCAACACGGTTTCTGCTCGTCATTTTTCTGGCAGAGGATTAAAAAGAAATCAGGCATTGTGGATGACCTTTGTTTTGAAAACCCCAACGATGAAAATTTTGATTGGTGGTGATTCAGGTTACGATACTCATTTCAAAAATATTGGAGACCAACATGGTCCCTTTGATTTTGCGATTTTAGAATGTGGCCAATATCATCACAATTGGAAATACATACACATGATGCCGGAAGAATTAATTATCGCAGCCGAAGACTTAAGAGCTAAAAAAATATTTCCTGTTCACTGGGCAAAATTTGCGCTGGGAGAGCATGCATGGGACGAGCCGATTATTAGAGTTACAGCTGAAGCGAAAAGAAAAAATGTTTCCATCATTCATCCAATCATTGGTGAAGGCGTAACCCTAAATAATGATTTTATTTCCAGTGAATGGTGGAGAGATATTCGTTAATTTTTTTTAAGTTTATCGGTATTCTATTTCTTCTTCTTTCAATAGTGCATCTCCTTTAAATCGTAGTAATATCTGCATAACGGTAACAACATCCTTCTGGCAATAAGTTACTATACGTTCGAGGTTGTTTTCTTTCCAGTAAACATCTCCTACCATGCTTCCGTCAATATCGTCTTTAGGACTTTGAATGCCTAAGATATAAGCCAGCAAATTAAGTGGGGTGTAATGTTTGTAGTCACCAAATTTCCAAAGGTCAAGTGTATCAATGTGTGGAACTTCCCAGGGTTTTTTACCTGCAAAGTTTAAATGCGGAGGCAGTGGCAAACCATGAATTACTGTTCTTCGTGCTATATATGGGAAATCAAATTCCTTCCCATTGTGCGCTGATAACAACATATTACGATTCATACGCAAAAGCAAATCATTAAAATTAGCCAGTAATGTTTTTTCATCTGCATCCTTAAACGTTTTAATGCGAAACGATCGTTGACCATCACGATAAGAAAGAAATCCGGTTGAGATGCAAATTATTTTTCCGAACTCGGCAAAAATTCCGGCTCGCGAATAAACGGTTTCTGCTGTCTCAGTATCATTCTTCTTTAAAAATTCTGCTTTGCGGTTCCACAAGAGTTGTAACTCTTCGGGCGCTACTTTGTAATCGGGATACTGAGGTGCTGTTTCAATATCCAAACAAAGTATTTGATCGAGTGGGTTGGTAAACATGTGTAGTTTGCTTTTATAATTAATCACTAAAGTAAAACTTTCTGATTAATTGTCGTTAAATAAAAATAAAAAAGGCAGCCCCAACTACAAGGCAGCCTAACAAACAATACACTGTAACTACTACTACTCAAAACTTTGTTAGTTCGATTCTTTTATCTTGACTTTCGATTACGTTAGCTTAAAAATATTTAATGCTGTTTTAATATTGACTTGGTTTCGATTTTTTGCGCTGCCATAAAAACTTACAGCAGCGTAGAATGGGTAGATGATCAGGGGTAATGCAAAAATGAAATACTCCATTTTAAATTCTGAAATTTCATTTTACATACTCATACTCTTCAAGTCTGATTAAGAACAGAACCAAAAATAGTTTGCGATGCATAGATCTCCTCATGCAGATGTATAATTGGCAGGTTTGATTGTACAATTAGTAGGGTTGAGTGTATAATTGACATTGGGCTTTTAAAAAAACCATAAAATTTAAGTTTGTTTATATATTAAAACTTGATCAAGAAAAAGAAACATCAATTGAAAAATTAATTTGCACTTAATGTAAATTTATTCTCAATGCGCCTCCAACCAATTCTCACCAGTTCCCATTTCTACTTCTATCGGCACGGTAAGTGATAAAGCGTGTCGCATTTTATCAGCAACAATTTCTTTAACATGTGCTTCTTCATCACGGTGCAAATCAAAAACCAATTCATCGTGCACTTGCAATAGCATGCGCGAGCGAAATTTGTTTTTTTCAAACTCACGATGGATATTAATCATCGCCATTTTTATCATATCGGCAGCAGATCCTTGTATGGGGGCGTTGATGGCGTTGCGCTCGGCAAAACCTCGCACTGTTGCATTGTTGCTGTTAATGTCGCGCAGATAACGCTTGCGTCCAAGTATCGTTTCCACGTAACCACGCTTTCGAGCTAACGAAATAGATTCGTCCATATACTCTTTGATATTTGGATATTTAATAAAATAATTGTCGATGATAGCAGCTGCTTCTTTACGTGGAATGTTTAATCGTTCACTCAAACCAAATGCTGATATGCCATAGATAATTCCAAAGTTTACCATCTTAGCATTTCTGCGCATGTCAGAAGTTACTGCGTCTAATTCAACACCATAAACTTTTGCAGCCGTTGCTGCATGAATATCCTGTCCGCTTTTAAATGCTTCCAACATACCTGCGTCATTACTCATTTCTGCTATGATGCGTAGTTCCACTTGCGAATAATCGGCAGACAACAAAACAAAATCGCTATTACGTGGAACAAATGCTTTGCGCACCTCACGCCCGCGTTCGGTACGAATAGGGATGTTTTGCAAATTCGGATTATCGGAACTCAATCTGCCGGTTACAGCCACCACCTGGTTAAATGAAGTATGTATTTTTCCCGTGCGCGGATTCACCATCAGTGGTAATGCATCCACATAAGTGCTTTTTAATTTTACTAATTCGCGATAATCCAAAATTTTGTCAACTATAGGATGCTTTCCACTCAATTTAGACATTACATCTTCGCTAGTAGCATATTGTCCTGTTTTAGTTTTTTTTGGTTTGTCAACTATCTTCAATACTTCAAAAAGAATTTCGCCCACCTGCTTTGGCGATGAAACATTGAATGACGTTCCGGCTAATTCTTGTATTTGCTTATCAAATTCTTTAATATCATTTTGCAACACCAGCGAAAAATCTTTCATCGTTGGCACATCCAGTTTTATTCCTTCACGTTCCATGGCTGCCAGCACGGTAATGAGTGGTGTTTCTACTTCGTTAAATAATTTAGTGGTGGCTGTTTGTTCTAGCATTGGAACAAATTGTGCTTTGAGTTGTAGCGTAATATCTGCATCCTCTGCTGCATATTCTGTTATTGCATCAAGGGCTGCATCGCGCATACTTCCTTGGTCCTTACCTTTTTTACCTATCAATGTTTCAATACTCACCGGCTGATAATTCAAATACGTTTCTGCAAGTATGTCCATGTTGTGACGCATCTCCGGTTTTATCACATAATGTGCAAGCATCGTATCAAAATAAATTCCTTTAACCTCAACATCGTACCAACGGAGCATGTTTACATCAAACTTAATATTCTGACCAACTTTAATTATACTTTCGTTTTCATAAACTGATTTAAACTCTTGCACAATCGCACGTGCTTCATCGTAGTTTGCTGGCAATGGAACATACCAACCTTCATGTGCACGAACAGAAAAAGACAATCCCACTAACTCAGCTTGCATAGTATCAACGCCTGTTGTTTCCGTATCGAAACTTACCTCGTTGTGTTTCATTAATTCTGCTAGGAGTTGTGTTCTGCTTTGTTTATCTACGCACATTTGATAATTATGTGCAACAGTTGCAATTGTTTGATAAATTTTTTGTTCTTCGTTTTCTTCTGCTGTTTCAGGATCTGCAGGAGGCACAATTACTTCTTCGTTTTCGCCAAATAAACTTACTTGTCCGCTTGCAGCCCTTGTTGTTTTGTTGGCTATCGGTTCAGCGCCAGGAATCTCATCGCCTAAAATTTTTTGGGCCAGATTTCTAAATTCTAATTCGGAAAATAATTCGCACAACGCCTCTTTATTGGGTTCTTCGATTTGCAATGCGACTTCATCAAACTCAATAGGTGCATCAAGAATAATTGTGGCTAACATTTTTGATTGTATTGCCATGTCTTTATTCAGCTCTACTTTTTCTTTCAACTTTCCTTTCAACTGATTGGTGTTAAGCAAAAGTTTTTCGATAGAACCAAATTGCTTTACCAATTGTATGGCTGTTTTTTCTCCCACCCCTGGAATACCCGGAATGTTATCTACACTGTCGCCCATTAATCCAAGAATATCAATCACCTGTTCGGTGCGTTCAATATCATAACGTGCACATACTTCTTTGATTCCTAAAACTTCTGCACCATTGCCAGCACGAGCTGGTTTATAAATAAAAATATTCTCCGTTACCAATTGTCCGAAATCTTTATCAGGAGTCATCATATACGTAACGAATCCCTTTTGCTCGGCCATCTTTGCCAGTGTACCAATCAAATCATCTGCCTCATAACCGGGCAATGCAATCACCGGAATATTGAAGGCTTCAATCAATCGAATCACATAAGGAATAGCAAGTGATAAATCTTCAGGCATTGCTTCACGATGAGCTTTGTAGTCGATAAACTCGGTGTGTCGGTGTGTATCTTCAGGCGTATCAAACACAACTGCAATATGGGTGGGTTTTTCTTTTTTTAAAACTTCGAGTAATGTATTTGTAAATCCAAAAATGGCTGATGTGTTTAATCCTTTTGAATTGATACGATGATTATTACTAAATGCAAAATATGCGCGGTAGATGAGCGCAAACGCATCCAATAAAAATAATTTCTTTGGTGAAGGAGATTCCATTTTGTATAAACTTTTTAGGGAGTGTGAAGATAGCTTGATTTGAGGATTTAGGATTTAGGATTTTAAGATGTGGTGATTACTGATTATTTAGCGAGGTGTTTTACAAATGGTTTACTTATCCGATATTTGATCTTTAATTCAATCACTAAACTAAATAATCGTTATGAAAAAAATCCTACTCATTCTTATCGTCACAATAATTTCTTTTGCGATATCTACGAAAGCGCAAAATATGGTTTCCACCTATGCAGGAAACGGAACGGCTGCACTTACTAACGGGCCACTTGTTAACGCGCAATTCAATCAGCCCTTCGGAATTTGCAGAGATAGAAATGGTAGTATTTATGTTGCGGATACCTATAACAATTGTATTCGTAAAATTGAAAACGGAATAGTAAGTACTTATGCTGGTTCAACGGTTGCGGGTTATTTAGATGGACCGGCACTCAATGCAAAATTCAATCAACCATTGTGTTTATGCGTAGATGATTCAGGAAATTTATTTGTTACAGATTTTGTAGGGCACAGGGTTCGCAAAGTTTCGTATTCTGGTGATGTTACAACTATTGCTGGAGATGGTGTTGAAGGTTTAATAGATGGAGTTGATTCCATTGCCCGATTTGATTATCCTCGCGGTATTACAATTGATGCGACTGGCAATTTATTTGTGGCTGATAGCTGGAATCATAGAATCAGAAAAATTGATGCCATCACTCATGAAGTTTCTACTTATGCCGGTGGAGGTAATGTTACGGGTGTGCAAACCCCAGGAGGATATGTGGATGCAAATGATACCGCTGCAAGATTTCATACACCGTGTGGTGTAGTTATAGACTCAACAGGAAATATTTATGTTGCCGATGCACATAATCATCGTATACGAATGATTAATGTGCAAAGGCAAGTAACAACTATTGCTGGAAGCGGCACTAGCGGGGGCTTTTTAGATGGTGTTGCCTTAACAGCACGATTAAATACGCCAACAGATTTACATCGCACTATTAATGGAGATATTTTTATTGGTGACACTTATAACAATCGCGTGAGACTTTTATCAGGTGGGATGCTGTCAACTTTTGCCGGAACAGGAATAGCTGGATTTGTAAATAGTGTTTCTACAGCTGCTCGCTTTAATTACCCAAGAGGAATAACAACCAATTCAAATGCTGATTCAATTTGGGTTATTGATTATAATAATAACGCAATAAGACTCATTACTTCACAGACAACCGGGATCAACGAACAAGAAACAAAAAGTGTTTTGCTTTATCCAAATCCGTTTCAGGATAAAATAACTATACAAATTCACAATCAAAATATTTCCGGAAAAATAATTTTAATGGATGCGTTCGGAAAAATAATTTTGGAGCACGAAGCAAAAAATAAAAATAGTATTGAATTAAACACAACTAGTTTATTGCCTGGAATTTATTTGTTGCATTTCGAAAATTGTACCTTTTCACAGCCAATGAAAATTGTAAAGGAATAAATTTATTTTAAAATGAACTTTGAAGAACTACGTAACTATTGTCTTTCTAAAAAAGCAGTAACAGAAAGTTTTCCTTTTGGTGAAGACACACTCGTTTTTAAAGTATTGAATAAAGCATTTGCTTTAGCAAGCATTTCAGAACCCGATAGTGTTAATTTAAAATGCGATCCTGAATATGCTATTGAATTACGTGAACAATTTGATGCTGTTCAACCAGGATATCACATGAATAAAAAACACTGGAACACGGTTGAACTTCGTGGAGGATTAGATGATATCTTTATTATTAAGCTGATTGATCACTCTTACGATATGGTGGTGAAAGGTATGAGCAAAAAGGAACGAGAAGAATTTAAAATGTTATAATACCCTCTGACTCTAAATTAGCTACAGATTTATCTCTTTATTTATGCAATCAACTTATGTTTGAATAAATACCGATTATTTTTTTTCCACGTCCACGGATTTAAAAAGTTTAATTAGATCGTCAGCTTCATGATATCCTTCAGTGGAAAACAGTTGATTTTCACTTTTGTCAACCAAAAATAAAGTCGGATATTCAGTTACACCAAATTTATGCGCTAACCTAAGTCCTTCTCCGTGTTCGCCATCTAGTTCAACATTGATAAAGTTTTTATTAAAATAAATCCCCACTTGTTTATCTGAAAAAACATTTTGTTTCATTTTTTTACACCAACCACACCAACTCGTAGAAAGCGATAGAAATATTGGTTTCCTTTCTTCTACTGATTTTTTTAGGGCTTGTTGCCAGGTTACCTCAAGAAATATAATACCCTCTGTTTCCTTTTTATCTGTGGTTGATTCGAGAAAAAATAAAACGGATAAAATCAATATTGTTTTGCCGATTTTTTTCATAAATCATTCAATATTAACACTTTGGTGGTTAAACGACACCACCATTCCTGCGGTAATTTTATTTCTTTTTCTCAACTCGGTTTCACCATTTACTTTAACCCACCCATTTTCAATAGAAGTGTTAGCATGAGCGCCACTTTCACACCAACCCATCACTTTTAATAATTGATTAAGTTGAATAAAATCTCCCTTAATTTTAAACTTTTCCATGTCGTAAATTTAAGGCTATTCGCAATTTGATTCTTCATAAACAATAAATTTTTCGACTTCTTTAACTTCACCGGGCAATAATTTATCTAAATATATTGAGCCTATTCTAACCCTTATCAGTCGCAATGTAGGAAAACCTACTGCTGCGGTCATCTTTCTTACCTGTCTTAACTTACCCTCGTTAAGAATAACTGAAGCCCACGAGGTAGGACCATGCCTATCATCTCTTATCTTTTTTATTCGAGAAGAAAAGTCTGGAATGGTTCCTAAGCGAAATACGTTACATGGATTAGTTACATATTTAACGTTTCTAATTCCAATTTCAACACCATTTTGAAGCTTTTCAATAGCGCGATCATCTATTAAACCGTCTACTTGCACCAAATACTCCTTCTCAGTATTTTGGCTTCGGATAAACTCGCTTACTCTACCATCAGTTGTTAGTAAAAGCAAGCCTTCGCTATCTTCATCCAAACGACCAATGGCCATTATCCCTAAAGGGAAATTGAACAACTCTCCGAGAAGTCTTTTTTTCTTGAGCTCACATACAAATTGACTCAAGTATCCGTATGGCTTGTGAATAATGAAATTTCTATGCTCAATCATTTGTTTTCTTAATGAGAGAAAAGAGAAAACTACTTTTCGTTCTTTTTAAAAATATAGATGAGGCTTGAGTTTTTTGTAACATCAATTTTTCCAGCTCTTGTTGTCGCAATTCCCGCTTTGATTGCGTTTAGATAACTCGGCTTTCCATTCAAGTACTTCTCACTCAGAAGCGAAATATAAAACGGATCAAAAAACATAGGTCGAATTTCCATTAATTTTAATCCCAATTGGGTGAATAAACGAATAACGTCATTCTTCGAAAAATGATAAAGATGGCGAGGCACATCATACGCTGCCCAATATTCCTTATAAAAATTTGCATCCCAGGCTTCATGATTGGGTACAGCTATTATTAATATTCCGTTTTTATCAAGAATACGATTAAGTTGCTCGATGGTATTGCCTAATTGATGAACATGTTCCAAAACATGCCACAATGTAATTACTCCAAAATTTTCATTCGCGATTTTCGATAACGAATCCGGTTCTTCAATATCAAGATTGTAATTTTTAATTGACATCTCCTTTGCTTGAAGTGAGGGTTCAATCCCCATTGTATTCCAGCCTTCAGATTTCATCGCATTTAAAAACTCACCGGTTCCCGAACCATAGTCTAAAATTGACCTTTTTGTTGGATTTTTGGACTTGATCAGTTTAACTTTACTTTGAATAGCTATCCTTCTGATTTGTTGATACAAAAGATTGAACAACCCTTTCGATGAATTGCTATGTGAGATATAATCCTCGGATTGATAGTATTTGCCTATTGCATCTGGTCCTGGTCGGGGATTTGTAAATACAAATCCACAAGAATTGCATTTTACTATTTTGAATGTTTCATGTGAAACAGTATGATCCTTACATTCTAAAAATAGATCGAAATTACTGCCCTTACAAATACTACACTCCAAAATTGCCTCCATAGGTTGTTCCACGTGAAAATTTATCGCCCCATATAAACCATTAAAACCGAAATGTCTGAGGGGTTTACCCCGCTAATTCGAGATGCTTGTCCTAAAGTTCGTGGCCGAATCTTGTTCAATTTTTGACGCGCCTCAGCTGAGAGTGCATTTAGTTGGTCATAGTCCAACTTGGGAAAAAGCTCAAGCTCTTCTAAACGATTCATCTTATCAGCAATATCAATTTCCTTTGTAATATAGCTTTCGTATTTGATGGTTATTTCTGCTTGCTCCAATATTTCAGGATAGGTGTTGAATTCTGATAAGCCTTGTTCTAAATCAGAAAACGCATTAATCATTCCTTGTAAGCCTATTTGAGGTCGTGTAAGTAAATTATAATAGCGCACCTTTTGATTAATGGTATCGGTGCCTTGCGACAGTAGCCATTCATTAGCCAGATCAGGAGTAATGCTGGTGGCTTTGAGATAAGCAATAACCATTTCAGTTTTTTGATTCTTCTCTTCTACGTTGTTTAGACTCATTTTTGAAGCAAGTCCTATTTCATGCCCTAAAGGAGTTAATCTCGAATCTGCATTATCTTGTCTTAATAAAGTTCTAAACTCGGCTCTGGAAGTAAACATACGATAGGGTTCATCAGTACCCTTTGTGATGAGGTCATCTATTAAAACACCAATATATGCTTCTGATCGTTTTAATACTATTTCAGACAGCTCTTTAATTTTGCGATGTGCATTAATTCCAGCCATTAAACCTTGACAAGCAGCTTCCTCATAACCTGTTGTACCATTTATT
>JANNXV010000017.1:0-14739 GCA_031409815.1 Bacteroidota bacterium | reverse complement strand
CAAATGGCTTGGTAATAGTTTGCATTCTGAGTGTTTGCTGGCGTTATATCAGGTTGTGATAGATAGTTTTCGAAAGCATCTTTGGCTGCACTGTATTTTTCGTAAACAAACAATTCATAGGCATCCTTATACAACCGGTCAGCATTATGATAAATGGCGGTTTGCTGCGCCTTTATCGAAAAATGGCTTGATAATAATATTATAACTATTAAAATTCGCTTTGTCATGAGAGTGATTTGCTATTAGTCTTCAAAATTACATCTATGAAACGGCAGCTATTTTAAAATTAGTATTGCAGTGGCGATATTTATTAACACAATATTGTTTTTAAGTTAGCGACATAATACACAAATTGGAAGCTTAAAACCACCTTTTTTCATTCATCCATTCATCTATTTACTTTTAAACGTGGAGCTAACTTCTCGTTATTTTTGCAGTATGTATGTTTTAAAGATTAAGGGTGTTGCTAAAATTCCTGACTATGTGCAGTTGCGTGACGATGCTTTTACATTGGTTGCTTATTTTCGTTTAGACCGTCCTGAAAAGGCACTATTAAAAGCAGGATTGGGCGATAAAGAAACGGAGATTATAAGTTATCTTAACGAAATGCCATTCGGGAAATTACAGAAACTGGAATTTTAATTTTTTTTTCTATTAACAATGGTTGGTTAATTAAGAATAGCAAATGGTTACTATTTGCTTGCTGTAACATACAACTTTGCGGTATAGTAAAATTATTCTGAACCATGTCGGATACAGTAATTGAGTTAAAAAACATTAATATTTTCCATAAGAAGAATCTAGTTCTTAATGATGTTTCGCTTCATGTGGAGCGTGGAGAGTTTGTTTATCTGATAGGCAGAACCGGAAGTGGCAAGAGTTCAATCATGCGGTTATTGTATGGCGATATTCCTTCAAAAGAAGGAGAAGCTCATGTGGCTGGATTTGATTTGCATAATCTTCGTAAGCGAGATGTGCCCCAATTACGCAGAAAATTGGGGATCATTTTTCAGGACTTCCAATTGTTAACGGATCGAACTGCCAAGGACAACTTGTTATTTTACCTAAAAGCCATTGGCTGGAACGATAAGCAAAAGATGCAGGAACGTGTGAGTGAGGTTTTGGCTAAAGTGGGATTGAGCACCAAAGGTTTTAAGTTTCCTCACGAATTATCAGGAGGAGAGCAGCAACGATTAGTAATTGCACGAGCAATACTTAACGATCCGGATTTGATTTTGGCTGATGAACCAACAGGTAATCTGGACCCTGAAACCAGCAATGAGATTATGAATCTGCTATTTGATGTAAGCAGAAATAAGAGAGCAGTGGTAATGGTTACACACAATTATTCTTTATTTGAAAAATTTCCGGCACGCACTGTTAGATGCGAGCAAGGTAAAGTGATTGAGCAGGTAGCTGGTATTGCTTAGGGAAATATTTTCTGTATCAACTTTTCTGCATTTACTTTGTTTGAAAATGAATTACGGAGGAGTAATTCTCTCTTATTAACTTCTTCTGTTGTAAATTCTTTTAAAAAGTATTTATTTAATGATTGAATAATTGTTTCTGGTGAATCTTCTACGACACATAAAGAATCAAGACCGGTTTTAGCAATCATTGGAGTATTAACAATACAAAATCTTCCGCGGAATAAAGCAGTAATAAGTTTTAACTTAATTCCAGTTGATTGAAAGGTTGGCAGTATGTTGATGTGTGCTTTCTCAATCAATGTCATAATTTGATCAGGTGTATCTTTAGATCGTAGTTCAATATTTGTATGCAGTGAGGTAGCTTTTTGTAATTCGATTGAAGGTTTGCTTCCGGAAATAATAAGTTGGTGTTTAGTTTTTGAAAAAATCTCTTTTACTAAAAATAATGCAGCTTCATTGTTCTCAGCAACACTTAAATTGCCATGGTAAAAAGCAAAGCTCCCATTACCCGTTTTACAAATTACTTTTTCGTTTGGGTGAAAGGCTGGAAGATAAAATGTATTACCATATTTGTTTTGAAAATAGTTGGTGTCAGCAGGTGATATTGAAGCAATCAGTTGAGCATTTTTTAAAACAGGCTCATAATAGTTCAGCTTAAACGCAGCATTGTGATAGTAAGAACGTTTAAATAAATTAGTTTCCTTAGAAGCAAGATGTCGATAGTATTCGTGTTCGATGTTATGTGTTCTCACAATTTTAATCCTGCCCTTGATTCGAGCATCATTTAGAAAAAAAGTAGTATGCAATCCTTCCATCAAGATTGGGTAATTGTCATTCATTAATTTGCGAATCAATTTGTCATTCGACCGAGAGGAAACAATATAAGGCAACCGGTTAAAAAATTTACCTTTCGAAATGTTTCGCTGATAATAGTTTACTTCATGGCAATATTTGTTCAGTTCATCGCTATGTTGCCTTCCGTATTCATAACAATGTAAAATGATTTTTACACCGCATTCAGATACTGCTTTCAATTTAAAAAACACATCAACCACCCCGCCATAATCTGCAGGATAAGGAATGTCAAAACTGACGATATGCAAATAGTTATTATTCAAGTGTTGAAAATATATTTAGCAATATTAACTTTTCTTTTTGCCAGTTTAATTCTTTCGCAGCAATCAAAGTGTTCAATTGCCATTGGTTATATTCATCCTTTTGGATGATCATTTCATTCATACAATTTGCGATGGCAGTAGAATTGTCTGCTTTTGTTATTAAACCCACCTTGTATTGATCGATGATGTTGGCAACTTCAGGAAGGTTACTTGCAATAACCGGAATTCCTGCATGTAAATAATCAAACAGTTTATTGGGTAAACTATATCTATAATTAAGATTGGTGTCTTTATCCAGACTTAATCCAACATCGGAAGCAGTTGTATAAAGTCTTAACTCTACTACTGGTTTTTTATTTTGGAAAATTACTTTATGTCCAATTACTAATTTTTCAACTTTCCTTTTTAAATCCTCAATCACATCTCCACTGCCAACTATTAATAACAAACCACCAGCAACTTTTTCAATTGCATCAACAGCTTCTTCTGCTCCTCGATCAATATTAATGCCTGCTCCTTGTAAAATAAAAATAGTTTTATCGGTTGGCAAACCTAGTGTCTGCCGCAATTCTGTTTTAGATTGAGTAATGGGCTCGTATGCTAATGGAATGTTTCGAATTACTTTAGGATTTATATTATATCTCTCGTTATAAATATTTGCTATACTCGTGTTAACTGTATACATATTTTTAAGTCTTGGAAGTAAATAGCCTTCAAGGGTTTTCCAAACATTTTGAATCAATGGTCTGGAAACTAATTCAGGAACCTCCGTAAATAACTCATGACTATCATAAACCAATTTTTTGTTTTTCAACTTTGAAATTAAAAAATTAGGTAATAATGTATCCAAATCATTACTTAATAAAATATCAGCTTTATTGGTGAGTAAAAAGAAAAATAGTCTCAAATTGAAGCTTGCATAAAACAATGGACCTTTCTCAAAAAGTAATTTAAACCGTTTGGTGGAATAGGGTAGTGCTGGTAAATTTAAACTGGCTCTTAATTTTCGTCCTATCACCAACACTTCATAACCAGAATCGTGTAATGCAATGGCAGCCCGATGCACACGTTGATCAGTTGCCAGGTCGCTGATTACAGAAATGGTAACTCTTTTCTTCACGTTGCGAAAATAGTTTTAAATGAAGATAAAGTACCTTTCAATTTAAAATGCATTAAAAACACTTCCAAAATATAGTTGACAATCATCTTGTACGCTACAAAAACTTTCATTGAATCACATCCTTCTGCCTCAGCTAATGTCAGTTTGTTACTACTTTCAAATAAAAACGATTTTTAATTGTTAAAGAATTATTTCAAATTTATTGCTGACTTTAAATAGTTAGCATCTTAGTTCACTATTATTATGCTAAGAGTAATAAGTTAATTAAATAGTTAATTTTAACTGCCGAATTATTTGACAAGAAAAATAGAAATCGGGGATTTTAAAAATTGTTTTAATAGTACCTTTAAATTTATTACAAGTAAATAATTCCATTTCACATTTTGCATCTTTAGTAAAGATTAACAAAAAAATCTCTCATGTCACTAAAAAACAATATCTATTCAGCCTGTTTGAAAGTATTGGATGATAAAATTATCAATCATCAAACATCAATGCACGAGTTAACCGAAGGTCTTAGCAGTGATTCAAAGAGTTCGGCTGGTGATAAACATGAAACCGCCAGAGCCATGATGCAAATTGAATATCAGAAGATAGATAACCAATTACAGGAGGCACTGATTCAAAAGGAATTGCTCGAAAAAATGCATAACGATACTGCAGCTGACCATATCATCAAAGGCAGTTTAATTAAAACCAACAAGGGATATTTGTATTTGAGTGTGCCGCTAGGCCGAATCAATATTGATAATGTAGCAGTGATGGCGCTTTCTCCTCAGTCACCTTTAGGTATTCAATTGATGGGATTAAAGAAAAATGACACAACAACAATCAATAAAATTACTTATGTGGTTGAAGAAATCAGTTAAGCCCATTGCATGCTTATTTTACAACCAAAAATTTTGCAGAATAATTATTTTGTTTGCCAGTTATCATTAAAATGTAAAGTCCGTTAGGCAAATCCTCAGTTTTTAAATCAATAGTGTTTTTCCCGACAAATGATTTAGCTTTCGATTCAATTACTGATCGTCCAAAAGCATCTATTACTTTTAATTGTATTTGCTCTTCCAGTAAAGATGAAAAGTTGATTTTTAATTCAGAAATTACAGGATTTGGAGAAAGACTAAGAAAATTCTGGTACTTGTTAACCTCTGTTAAACCAACAGCTGATGATGTACGGTAAACGCTTGATACAGTACAACCTATTTGAGTAACGGCTGTAACCTCATAATCACCCGGAACAGTAATTACATACGTATTATTTGTGGCACCAGGAATTGCTACACCATTAAAGTACCATTGCAGATTAGTATATGGTGTAACCACCGAAAGTGTATCACCATTTTTAATTATTTCTAACCCTCTAACCACAACAGTAACTGCAATATTGTTTTGGGCAGCAGCAGGGCAGCCGTCATCTTTAACTTTTATTACAAAATAATAGGGTGTGTATTCTTTGCCACAACTGTTCAATGGATGTGCACAATCTGTAACCCATGTAAAGTGCATTTGATGACCAACCTGAAACGGACCTTGTGGAGTTGGATTATTCATATGTGCACAAGGAGGCAAAGCACAGTTTACAAAAGGAGCAACTGAACCACTATCCATTTCATAACCAACCGCATCAATCCAGAAATTCTGATACTGACTGTTTGAAATATTCTGCTCAAATTCTGTTACACTTAAAGTGAAATCAACTGTGTCACCCACATTAACGGTATCTATATAAGAAGTGTAAAGACCTGTGTTTGGATCCTGAAATGGAGCAGGTGAAACTTGCGGGGGTGTATTAATACTTGAACCGGAAGGGCTGATTACCCCGCTGCAACCACTGGCTTGCAACACCACTAATATTTCTCTCGAAACTTCTGCAAGTAAATTACCACAGCGGTACGAAGATGCTTTAATTACTAAATTGTAATTTCCTTGTAGTGTTCCTGTTTGTGGAAAAAAAGTCAACTCTCCTGTGGAATGATTAATTGACGGATTGCCCGGAATAGGAGCTATAATAGAGTAGGGGAAAGTATAAGACAAATTTCCTCCTAAACCATTACCGGTACCTCCATTATCATAAGGGTAATCGAAATTGTATACCAACGAATCATGATTCTGATCATATCCGAGAATATTGTAAGTAAATGGATAACCAATGCAGATAGAAGGAATAGGTTTTTCTAAAAATAGCGGAGACGAATCGTAACATGGATTTGCATCCATACCATCGTGCGCATACATCTTTGAATGAATAACCATTTGAGAACCTTGTGTTGTGTTCAGGTAATTATTGTTCCTGCAACATTCGTAATCCCAATAAAAATCCCATCCTGTAGTTGGTGGAGTACCGGATAATGTAACAGGATTCGACCTCCATACATCTTCTTCTAATGCGCCAAAGAAGCCATTAGGGGTTGCGCATGAATTCCCACATCCTGTTTGTGTTAAATCATGCATTCCAACTAAAATAAGAGGAATAATTGATACGCCTCCTCCCGTTGAATTTAATTGTTGTGATAGCCCTAATTGAATTCCATTACAATCATGATAGAGTTTTAAATAAAAAACATACTGCCCATTTCCATTGCATTCCCAGGTTATTTCTCCACCTTTAAGGTGCGATGCATGTGCAAGGTTTGTTAAAGCAATGTATAGTAAAATAAATAATGGAAGAAATTTTTTCATGCTGTAGTAAAATCAAATTTACATTTTATTTAATGCATCACAATTATTCGCTTACTGCAAATATTTTCTTTTCCTTTAATCGACAAATAATAAATTCCATTTTGCAAATCATTTGTACTGATATCAAAGGAATTATTTCGGTTGCTGAGTTGTATTAACTCTTGTTTCAATTCGCGACCTAACCCATCCATAATTTTTAGCTGTGCTGATTCTACCACTTTTGATTTTAATTCTACATGCAAAAGGCTTGATACCGGATTTGGATAAAGGGTTAAATTATTTATTGATGAAACATTATCTGATATACCCACATGAACAATATTTATTTCATTACTGATTAATGAACAACCCGAAGGAGAGAGTGTTTGCACGGTATAAATGCCCCCACTGTTTGTTGTAATTAATGTATCATCGGTTGCTCCAGGTATCAACACACCGTTCAAATACCATTGAATATTGGTATATGGTGTGTTAACAGAAAGGGTATCTCCATTAGATACAATATGTAATCCACGAACAACCACTTCAATAGTTTTTGTGTTTAAGGCAGGAGTAGGGCAGGCATCATCATTTGCATTGATTGCAAAAAAGTATGAAGTGTATTCACTGCATTCATTGGTAGCATGTGCACAATCAATAGCCCAGTTAAAATGAACGGTCTTATTATAAGTAAACGGACCTGCAGGTGTGATTATATCCAAATGCGCGCATGGTGGAATATCGCATTGGGTATAAGGTGAACCAAAAACTGAATCAACCTGTGAGCCATTCAAATTAATAAAAAAATGCTGGGGAGTAATGCAATCGGAAACCAACGTTTCCATCTCAAGTACATTCAATGTAAAGGAAACCGTATCTCCAACCAAAACCGTATCTGTATAATCAGTATAAAGTCCGGTAACTGAATTTTGAAAAGGAGCCGGACTAATTACCGGAGGATCATTCTGATTATTTCCTGTGCCATCACAACCACCGGAGCATTGATTAGTTAAAACAACCTGAATTTCACGAAACACTGAAGCAATTTTAACTCCGCAACGGTAGGAATCAACTCTTATGCAAGTAGCATAGTTTCCTTGGAGAGCACCTATAGGAAAAACAGTCATTTCACCGGTAATTGAATTAATGGTGGGGTTGCCCGGCAAAGGATTGTTAACCGAATAAGGGGAAACAAATTGCATAGGGCCATATGGTGTGCCACTTCCATTACTCGCAAAAGGGTAATCGAAAGCATAACTCAACGAATCGTAATCATTGTCAACTGTAACGGGATTATAAGAATAAGAGTATCCCAAACATATAGCGGAAGTAGGTGGTTCTACAAAGTAAGGAGAATTGTCGAAACAAGGATTAGCAGGGCCTAAACTTGGTTAAGCAAACATATGAGAACGCACTACCATTTGAGCACTGCCAGTGGCTCCACCAATTACATTGTCAACAGGATTTCTGCAACATTCTTCGTCCCAATAAAATGTCCATCCGGTGGATGTGGAAGGTGGTGTACCATTTATGGTAATTGGGTTCGATTTAAAGATAAATTCCTGTGTAGCTCCTCCAAAATTATTTGGACTGTTACAGCTATTTCCACAGCCTGGTGGAGTTAAATCATAACTTGTATTAAAAATCAGCACGATAGTAGTCAAAGTTGGGTGACCATCTACTCTCAAATTCTGAACGGTGCCTAAGTTAATTCCATTACAATCCCTGTAAATTTTTAATTGAAATATAAACTGCCCATTTCCATTGCATTTCCAGGTAATTTCTCCGCCTTTAAGGTGTGATGCAAGTGCAGGAAAAAACAGAACAGTGTTTAATAAAACAATCAGTGTAATAATTCTTTTCATATTGTTGGTTTATTTTGAATTTACTAAGATAGTTAATTAACATAAGGACGTAGAAAAACATTAATTGGTTGCATGGGGAAGAATGATTGTTAATTGTTTCTTTGCAAGATCAATTTTAGTGATGGAGCTATTGGAAGAAGAAATAATAATTAACGGCAAACAATATTTAATCAGCACCGATAAAAGCAAATTGGATATTGATTGTATTTCAGATTATTTAATTAACCGATCCTATTGGGCAAGCACCCGTTCTCTTGAGCAAGTAAAATCTTCTATTGAACATTCAATGTGTTTTGCAGTGTATCATCAAAACAAACAAATATCATTCGGCAGGGTAATAACAGATTGCACCACCTTTGCTTATTTAGCCGATGTGTTTGTATTGGAAAATTATCGTGGGCAAGGCATTTCAAAAGCTTTGATGAAATTTATTCTGGCTCATCCTCAATTGCAAGATCTTCGCAGGTTTATGCTGGCTACAAGAGATGCTCACAGCCTTTATTCACTATTTGGTTTCAAACCATTGCAATCAACAGAGCGATGGATGGAAATATATAATCCTATTAAAGATGTCCAAAATCAGTGAGTTGATGTGCTAATTAAATAATAAATTATTAAAATAAATTAGGCATCATCAGCACATCAATAATTAGCACATCAGCACATCAATAATCAACACATCAAACAATGAAATATACACTATCCATTCCCAATCCTTCAACACGTTATGTTGAAATTGAATTTACTATTGACAATATTGAGACAAGCACACTCCAACTTCAGTTGCCTTCCTGGCGACCGGGACGATATGAGTTGGGAAACTTTGCAAAGAATATTCAGCGATGGAATGTGTTTGATGCAAAAGGCAATGCCTTGAAATTTTTTAAAACAACAAAGGATAACTGGAAAGTTGAAACCAATGGGGTAAAGAGTATTGTAGTGAAATACAATTATTACGCGGCTCAAGCCGATGCAGGAGCTTGTTGGCTGGATGAACAAATGCTTTACATCAATCCGGTGCATTGTATGTTGTATGTGCCCGAACGCATACATGAAGCTTGTATGGTTCAATTAGATGTTCCATCGGATTGGAAGATTGCATGTGGATTAAAATTGAATAAACAAGAGTTGCACGCAGCTAATTTTCATGAGTTGGTTGATTCTCCTTTTATCTCTTCTCCCACCTTGCAGCATAAAAGTTATGTAGTGAACGAAATTCCATTTCACATCTGGATACAGGGCGATTGTAAACCGGATTGGGAAAAAATTATCAAAGACTTCAAAGCATTTACAGAGGTACAATTACAGATGATGAAAACATTTCCTGCAAAAGATTATCATTTCCTATTATTGATTTTGCCTTATCGTTTTTATCACGGTGTGGAACATACCAACAGTACTGTGCTGGCGTTAGGTCCCGGTTATGCGTTGATGAAAGATGATTTGTACAATGATTTAATGGGAGTTGCTTCACACGAATTGTTTCATGCATGGAATATTAAAACCATTCGTCCGCACGACATGCTACCTTACAATTACGCTGCTGAGAATTACAGTCGTTTGGGTTGGGTGTATGAAGGCTATACTACTTATTACGGTGATTTGTTTCTGGCACGTTCCGGTTTCTTTTCTATCAAAGATTATTTCGCTGAGATCAATATGCGTTTGCAAAAGCATTTTGATAATTACGGAAGGTTTAATTTATCGGTTTCCGATTCAAGTTACGATACCTGGTTAGATGGATATGTTCCGGGAATTCCCAATCGTAAAACCTCAATTTATGACGAAGGGAGTTTAATTGCATTGATGTTTGATTTGTTCATCCGAAAAAATTCCGGTTATAAAAACTCGTTAGATGATGTGATGCGATCGTTATACACTGATTTTGCATTGAAAAATCGTGGATATACTGAACAGGATATAAAAACATTGGTTGATTACTTTGCTACCAAGCCATCTGATGAAATATTCGATCGTTACATCAATGCCACTCAACCTTATGAAAGTTATTTGCAGGAGTTGCTGACTGACTTTGGTTGTTATATCAGTAAAACAAATTCGCCATTAAGCTTCGAAGATCAATTAGGTTTTAAAATTTTAGCTGAGGGAACCATTTTAAAAGTATCAGCAATTGCACCCGAATCACCAGCTGCCAAAGCAGGCTTATCGAAGGATGATGAACTGATTTGTGTGAATGATTTTAAAGTAGAGAATAATTTAGATGATTTGATTCGTTTTGCAAGTGGCAATGAAATGAGGCTCGAAGTATTTACACAAAAGAAAAAGCGCACTTTATTTTTAAAGCCAACTGATGCTACTTTTTACCATCGATACAAAGTAGCTTTCATCAACGATGCCACTGCTGAACAGCAAAAGCATTTCAATCAATGGACTTCATTAAATCCCGAAATCTCTAAATCCAAAATCCCAAAATCCTAAATCCCAAAATCCTTAAATCCCAAATTACCCTTTAACAGCAATCATGCTTATCTCCACATTGGCATCCAATGGCAAGCGAACCACACCAACGGTTTCGCGTGCAGGAAAATCCGCGTTAAAACAAGTGGCATATACTGCATTCATTCGCTTAAATAGTTCCATGTCTTTCATAAAAATGGTGGTTTTCACAACGTGTGAAAAATCAAAACCTGCTTTCGTCAAAATGGATTTTAAGTTATTCATTACTTGTTTCGTTTCTGTTTCTATATCATCAGTCAGTAATTTACCTGTCGATGAATCGATACCTACTTGTCCTGAAGTAAATAACATATTTCCCATTCTCACAGCCTGGCTGTAAGGACCAATAGGAGTAGGGGCTTCACTGGTTTGAATAATAGTTTTCATATTTGTTGATTCTAATTTTGAACTCCCAAAAATAGTTGCCTCCATAACACAAAGGCTCAGATTGTAAAATGAAAACATTGCTACTTGATAATTACGATTCGTTTACTTATAACTTACTTCATTATCTGGAAGAGATAAGTAGCTCGAAAATTGATGTTTTCCGCAATGATGAAATCAGTTTGGAGGCAGTTGATCATTACGATCAGATAGTGCTTTCTCCCGGTCCCGGCTTGCCGGAGGAATCGGGCATTTTGCTCCCACTAATTGAAAAGTATGCAGATAGCAAAAAAATTTTAGGAGTTTGCTTAGGTCACCAGGCTTTAGCAATAGCTTTTGGCGGAAAACTATTACAACTAAAAGAAGTAATGCATGGTTTACAACGCAAATGTGAGGTGACAGATGGGGGCCATTTTCTTTTTAAAAACGTTCCAACTCAATTTGAAGCCGGACGTTATCATAGCTGGATTGTGGACAAAAATTTTCTACCCTCAGCATTTAAAATAACTTCTGTTGATCAGGATGGCAATATCATGTCGATGCAACATCAGTCTCTAAGGCTTACTGGACTTCAGTTTCATCCAGAGTCTATTATGACCGCATACGGTAAGGAGATGTTGAGGAACTGGATGCATAGTTAAGGTGCTGATGTGCTGATAGTTTAATGTGCTGATGAAAAGGAATGTGCTGATGTGCTGATAGTTTAATGTGCTGATGAAAGGGAATGTGCTGATGTGCTAATGTTTTAATTTGCTAATAAAAAGAAATTATAATTTGATATTGAAATTCTATGGTTTCAAAATCAGCACATCAGCACATCAATAATCAGCACATCAATTTAGATCAGCACATTAGATTTATCTTTGCAAACAATAAAAACAAACCGTTCTATCGCCTTATACTTGTATGAGGAGGAAAGTCCGGGCAACGCAGAGCGCCACACTTCTTAACAAGAAGGCAGTTCATGAGTAATTGTGGATTGACAGAAAGTGCCACAGAAAACTATACCACCCATCAGCAATGGTGGGAAAGGGTGAAAACGTGAGGTAAGAGCTCACGTTCTGTATGGTAACATGCAGGAGGGTAAACCTTGTGGGTTGAAAAGCCAAATAGGTGTCGGCTATGGAGCTGCTCGTTTCTAGCTAATGCGCAAGCATTGCTGCCGGCATGGGTAGGCTGAACCAGGTGATGCGCGAGTATCATCGCAGATAAATGATAGAACTGCTGTAGCAATACAGTTGACAGAACCCGGCTTACAGGTTTGTTTTTATTTTATGTGTGAAAGTGTTCGAGTGTTGAGGTGTTGAAGTAGCTGTATTTCATCTCAACACTTAAATACTTCAACACTACAAATCGCTTCAGATGAAAATACGCAAAATATTTATCCAGATAAGTACTAAGCACGATTTCTATTATCGAATAGTACTAATTGCAATTTCTATTATTGCCATTGCAAGCTTTTTACCTAACGAATTACGATTTAATTACGAATTTGAAAAGGGGCGTACCTGGCAATATGATGATTTAAAGGCACCATTTGATTTTGCCATACTTAAATCTCCCGAAATACTGGAAGAAGAACGAAACCTGTTATTAACCAATGTTCAGAATTATTTTAGGGTAGATTCCATTATTCCGTTAAAAACTAAAAGAGATTTTGAGCAAAGGGCAATAAAATTAAACTCAAAAGATTTTGCTATAGGTAAAAAAATAATTTCAACTATTTATCAAAATGGAATTGTTGAATTACCAAGAAATAGTAAAATTCTAAATACTGAAAGTATTTTATTAATTAAGGGTGCAATTGTAGAAGAGTATAGTTTAAACAGTTTTTTTCAACGCAATAGTTTGGTAGAATTTACCAATAAAGAATTGGTGAATTCAAGCGCTGATGATAAGCAAGAACTAAATACTATTTTACTTGAGGTACTTAGTCCTAATATATTTTATGATGCTGCGCTAACTGAAAAAGTAAAAAATTCAGCACTTGAAAACCTGAGTCTCACCAGAGGTGTTATTCAGCAAGGTAAATTCATTATCAACCGTGGAAAAATTATTACTTCACGTGATTTTGAAATTTTGCAATCTTTACAAATTGCCTTTGAAGAACAGCAACCTTTACAAAGAATAAGATATCAGGTTTTTATTGGGTATTTGCTTTTAGTTAGTGCAGCCATGATTGTGTTGTTATCTTTTCTCTGGTTGTTGCGAAAAGACATTCTACTCGACACGAGAAAGGTCACTTTACTGTTTCTGCTTATTGTCTTTTTTACATTACTCTACACTTTTATTCAGAAACATCATTTCATTAATCTGCTCATTGTTCCATTGTGTATCTTACCACTGGTTACCCGAGCATTTTTCGATACACGAACCGCTCTCTTTACACATGTTCTTACCATGTTAGTAATTGGTATTGTGGCACCCAATGGTTTGGAATTTGTGTTTATGCAAATGATAGCCGGTATGGTTGCCATTTTTAGCATCGTAAATATGCGCAGCCGGTCGCAACTGTTTGTTTCAATAGGATTTATTTTTCTGGCCTATATGGTTACCTATATAGGTTTAGCAGTTATAAGTGAAGGTAATTTTAAAGACATTAACTACGTGAATTGTGCATGGTTGGGAGCCAACGTATTGCTGACTTTGCTTACCTACCCACTGATATTTTTAATTGAACGATCGTTTCGTGTAACCTCCGATTTTTCATTGATTGAATTAACTGATTTCAACAGTGAATTATTACGTGAATTGTCAACCAAAGCACCTGGCACATTTCAACATTCGCTACAGGTAGCAAATCTTGCTGAGGCCGCTATTTTTAAAATAGGAGGCAATTCATTATTGGTTAGAGTTGGCGCTCTTTATCATGATATTGGCAAGATTGAAATGCCCATGTACTTTATCGAAAATCAAAGCACACAAATCAATCCACATGACGAACTTTCGTTTGATGAAAGTGCTTCAATAATTATCAGTCATGTGATTCGTGGTATTGAAAAGGCAAAAAAATTTGGTTTGCCCGATCCGGTGATTGATTTTATCCGCACCCATCATGGAACTATGATGGTACAGTATTTTTATCAGTCGTTTCTTAAAAATTATCCCGATAAAGTACCAAACGAAGATGATTTTCGCTACCCCGGCCCAAAACCATTTTCAAAGGAAACAGCCGTGTTAATGATGGCTGATAGCGTTGAAGCAGCAGCGCGTAGTTTAACAGTTCACGATTCGGTGGCAATTGATAAATTGGTAGAAGACATTATTCATCATCAGCAAGATTGTGGTCAATTTGAAAACTGTGATATTACCTATAGAGATATAGCTAGCATTAAGCGAATCTTTAAAAAAATGTTGAATTCAATTTATCATGTTAGATTACAGTATCCGGGTGCTGGGTAATTAGTTCACCGCTAAATTCCAATCTGAAAGAAACCAACGGTCAAAAAAAAAGTTCCTTAAAAATAAAGGAACTTTTTATTAAGGAACTTTTATTCCTCAATTGTTTTTCTTAGCGTCCTTCTTCGCCTTTTTTTCGTTGCGTTTTTCTTTCAGCGATTTGGTGGCTGCTTTTTTCTCTTCTTTCTTAATAATTTTTTCTCCCATAGTGATAAGATTTTATTTTGCCTGATAAAGATAAATACATTTCCAATTATCAAAAATGAAATTTTGATAATTTGTAATCATCAAAATCCCCGTTGTCA
>JANNXV010000016.1:0-2068 GCA_031409815.1 Bacteroidota bacterium | reverse complement strand
AGCAGAAATTCTGATTCATCATTTAATGCTATTCAGCGATGAGAAAATAACATTAGAAAGAAAGCCAAAACAGCCTGATGAATAAAAAGACGAGAATACATTACACATGCGTCAATTATTAAAGAGCAAATTGGTAGATATGGATTTAAGCGTTCGTGCATTAAATTGCTTAAAGGCAGCTGATGTGGATACCATGGGCGATTTGGTAAGTTTTACTAAAGCTGATTTATTAAAATTCAGAAACTTTGGTAAGAAATCGTTAACCGAATTAGAAGAATTAGTAAGAAGCAAAAACCTTACTTTCGGAATGAATGTAGGAAAGTTTTTGTTAGACAAAGAATAATACGATTCAGGATTTTGGGATTTAGATTTCAGAATTAAGGATTCATAGTTAAATAAATAATTATAAAAAGAAATGCGTCACGGGAAGAAAAATAATCATCTTGGAAGAACACAGCCACATCGTGCAGCGATGTTGAGCAATATGGCTTCATCATTAATAAAACACAAAAGAATTTTTACCACGCTTGCTAAAGCAAAGGCTTTGCGTGTTTATGTTGAGCCATTGTTAACCAAAGGCAAAACCGACAGCACTCACTCTCGCAGAGTTGTGTTTAGCTATCTTCAGGATAAAGAAGCTATCACCACTTTGTTTCGTGATGTAGCTGTTAAGATTGCTGACCGTCCGGGTGGATACACACGCATCATTAAAACAGGCAATCGCCCCGGTGATGCTGCAGAAATGTGCATGATGGAATTGGTTGATTTTAATGAACTCATGTTATCAGAAAAATCACCTAAGAAAGCGGCAGCTAAGAAAACGACTCGCAGACGTGCAACAACCAAGAAAAAAGCGGATGCTCCGAAAGCAGCTAAGGCTGATGACGCTGCTGCTGAAGAAACAAAAAGCGAAGAATAAGCACAGCAACTATAAATTTTGAAGAGCTCCTACATATAATGTTGGAGCTCTTTCTTTTTATAATAGTTGATGCCTCCGTTGCAGTTTTATCAATGAGGGTTTTGTGTATGTTTGTTAGAGCAAAATCTAACGAAGTTTGAGGAATTGTTTTCTGAATTGAGATTTCTTACAGTAAAAAAGCACACCTAAAAATTTTTAAATATGAAATACAAAATCGGAACAAAAGAAAAACCATTGGTTTTAAAAACCCCGCCTTCATCATCAGAATTCACTATGCATACCGATGAAAAGGACGGTAAAGAAATTTTAGTTTGTACTGTTGGCAAAACTGTGTTGCATTACGATGCACGCATTCTTGAAGACTTGCATGCGATGCTAAAAAAGCATGGCGACTGGATGGAACTCGGCAGTGCAGACGAACAAAAGCCTGCTAAAGAAGGTACGGTGGAAGCTTGGGGGCGTTCAGAAAAAAATCCTGTTAAAGGTTGGTACGGTTTAAAAAAAGGTTTAAGAGGAAGAGTGGGCATGTATATTCCGCCATTGATGGAGTCGTTAGGGCTGGCAGAAGTAACCCATGATGCAAAGGGAAATAAAATGAAGGCGAAGTAAAAGCGCGAAATGAAAATTAATAGCTGCCTCATTCTGTTTTTAATGCTTTGCTCCTCGTGCCAACAAAAACCGGAGGCAAGTGCAGAAAGTAAAATCGCAAACGACAGCAACCAAACTAAAAGGAATAACGATGCTGTTTTTAAATATGTGGAAGCATTTAAAGGCACGCTACCCTGTGCCGATTGCCCCGGCATTGTAACAGAAATTACTTTTATCAACGACAATCTTTTGTACCATGAAACGGATACTTACATGGAGCGCAACGTAACCAATCAACTAACCGGCAGCTACACAACAGACCGTGGATACAAAGAAGATGATGACGCCACTGTTTATGTGCTTGATGATGATAAGAGGGGACACGAACGCAGGTTTCTCAAATTGAACGATAGCACTATTTTAATGCTTGATGGTAAGGGAGAAATAATTCATACTACATTGAATTATCAACTTTATAGAGTAAAATAAAAGCCTGTTTAAATTTTATAAATTGAATATACATATTGCTCAAAATGCCTTCGACTTCGCTCAGGCTGACCC
>JANNXV010000015.1:0-1864 GCA_031409815.1 Bacteroidota bacterium | reverse complement strand
GCGCAGGTAAATCCTCACTTCCATTTCAATACTTTAAATAATCTATACTCGCTCACTTTAAAAAATTCTTCCAAGTCATCCGAAGTAGTATTAAAGCTATCTGATATTATGCGCTATGTATTGTATCAAAGCAATGAGGCGATGGTGCCCCTATCTAAGGAACTTGATTTTATTAGTAATTATGTGGAATTACAACGCATCCGTTATCCGGAAAATTACAAAATCGAATACCGTGTTACAGGCGACATCAATGGTTTAATGATTGCTCCACTTCTATTGATTGATTTTATCGAAAATGGTTTTAAGCACGGTTTAGATAAACGATTTAACGATGGTTGGATGAACATTGCCATCAGCATAGATCAAAACAATTTATATTTTGATGCCATCAATAGTAAGGGATTAACGGATGAAGGTGGAATAATACCAAGCAGCAATGGCATTGGCCTGGCCAATATTAAGAAACGCCTCGAGTTGATTTACAGAGGCAAGTCTGAGTTAAAAATTGAAGACGGAGAGGAAGAATATCATGTACATTTAAAACTGGAATTAAAATGAACAAACTCAACTGTATTATAGTGGATGATGAGCCTCTTGCACAGGACGTGCTGGAAAGATACATCGGTAATATGAATGAACTTCAGTTACAAAAAAAATGTTTAAACGCATTAGAAGCATTTGAGGTGCTACACACCGAACCCATCGATTTGATGTTTCTTGATATTTCGATGCCGGTTATTTCGGGTATTGATTTTTTGCGTTCGCTGAGAAAAGCGCCTGCTGTAATTATCACCACCGCTTATCCTGATTTTGCAGTGCAAGGTTATGAGTTGGATGTAATCGATTATTTGGTAAAACCCATTCCGATGGAACGGTTTATGAAAGCAGTAAACAAAGTAATGGATAGATATAAAGCCCCGGCTGCTCCACTTCAAAAACTGGCACCGCGTGTTGAATATATGTTTGTGAAGAGCGATCAAAAACTGATCAAAATAAAGTTTGCCGATATCGAATACATTGAAGGCATGAAAGACTATGTAAAAATATTTACCCGCGAACGCATGATAGTTACCTTACATACTATGAAATTTTTTGAAGCCAACTTGCCATCCAACGAATTTGCCCGAATACATAAATCCTACATCATCAATCTCGACTCAATTAAATCGATTGCCGGCAACGAGGTTGAACTGCGTCAGCAAAAACTGCCGATCGGAAGTAGTTACAAAGAAAATTTATTGAGTAAGATTTAGTTATTTTATTATCCATCGAAATTTGCAACCAATTACAATCACACGTTCAATTGTTGTCGCTAAGCCACTAGTAAATGTTTGGGATTTTATACCCGACTATTAAAAGTGATCCTAATTGAATAGGATAATACTATATTACTAAAGTTTTTTTTGAATAATTAATTTTCGTTTGAAAACAGAGAATAGGTTTTACGCTAAAGCAAACTTTCAAAATTTGTTTAGCTGAAAACTACCAATCAAACGGAAAAACACAAAAAAAATAATAGTTTCAATTGGCTACAAATAGTAAGATGTGTTCAAACTATCACAAATCCATTGCCTCTGAAATCAATTCAGCAATATCTTTCACTTTAACAGCGTCTTCTTTATTGAAGTTTTTAACTCCATCAGTCATCATTGTCATACAAAAAGGACAACCCACAGCAATTGTAGTGGGGTTAAGAGCCAATGCTTCTTCGGTTCGTTCTATATTGATATCCTTATCACCCTTTTCCGGCTCCTTAAACATTTGTCCTCCTCCCGCACCGCAGCACAGCCCATTGGCTCGGCTTCGTTTCATTTCAGCTAATTTAGCACCTCGAAGTGTAATTCAAAAACTAGATGCTGAATTA
>JANNXV010000014.1:0-4857 GCA_031409815.1 Bacteroidota bacterium | reverse complement strand
GGGTTTTTTCGGGAGCTATACAAACACAGGATAAAGATTTGCAGGAAGGTGATATTGCAGAAGTATTTTCTGCTGCTGATAACTATTTAGGCACCGGACATTTTCATAAAGGAACTATCACCGTTCGTTTGTTTTCGTTTGAGCAACAAGAGATCGATGAAAAATTCTGGCAGCAGAAATTTGATAAAGCACTAGAGTTAAGAAAGCGAATTAGTATTTCAGAAAACCAAAACACCAATGCCTATCGATTGATACATGCTGAAGGTGATGGTATGCCCGGCTTGATTGTGGACGTGTATGGTACAACTGCCGTAATGCAAACACACACCATCGGTATGTTTCGCTTACGCGAAACGTTTGCAAAAATTTTATCAAAACAATTTACAGCTGTTTATGATAAGAGTGCCGATAGTATGGCCAAACAAACCGACCTTATTACTGAAAACGAATATTTATTTAAGAAAGAAAATCATACGCCTGAAAATGGTATTGTTGAAAACGATTTACGGTTTCGTGTGGATTGGGAAAGCGGACAGAAAACCGGTTTCTTTTTAGATCAGCGCGACAATCGTTTGCTGCTGAAACAGTATTCAAAGCACCGTAAAGTATTAAACACGTTTTGCTATACCGGTGGTTTTTCGGTGTATGCTTTAAGTGGCGATGCAGCTTTGGTTCATTCCGTTGACAGTTCAAAAAAAGCAATGGAACTTACTGATGAAAATGTGGCGTTGAATTTTAAAACCGATAAACACACCAGCTTTACTCAGGATGTATTTGATTTTATCAAACACCAGCAAACCATTTATGATGTTATCGTGCTCGACCCTCCTGCCTTTGCAAAACACCTTAGCTCGGTAAAAAATGCTATGGTGGGCTATCGCAACTTAAACACCGAGGCCATCAAACGCATCAGTCCGGGAGGAATCATCTTTACCTTTTCCTGTTCACAGGCCATCGACCGCGAGCTGTTTCGTAAAATAATTTTTCAGGCGGCCGCACAAGCAAAACGGCACGTAAAAATCCTGCATCAACTCACCCAACCAGCCGATCATCCTGTTAGTATTTATCACCCCGAAGGTGAGTATTTAAAAGGGTTGGTTCTTTATATTGAATAAAAGGTAGACATACATTTTTCAATCTTCAATCTTAATTATCTTTGACCCTATGTTACCACATCTCCCACACATCAAACATACCGACAGCGGAAATTTCTTTTTAATTGCAGGACCTTGCGTTGTTGAATCACAAGAGATAACTTACCAAATTGCGCATCGTTTGCAGCAGATCACCAATCGCTTAAACATTCCGTTTATTTTTAAGGCATCCTACCGTAAAGCCAACCGCACGCGTCTTGATTCTTATACCGGTCCGGGTGACGAAAGAGGATTGCAGATTCTACGTTCGGTAGGCGACCAGTTGCACCTGGCTTTGCTCACCGATATACACGAGAGCCACGAAGCAGCCATAGCAGCAGAGTATGTGGATGTATTGCAGATTCCGGCCTTCCTCTGCCGCCAAACCGATCTTTTAGTTGCCGCTGCACAAACCGGTAAAATTGTGAATGTGAAGAAGGGACAATTTCTTTCGGCTGATGCCATGAAGTTTGCAGTAAATAAAATACGTGAATCGGGCAATGATAAAGTTATGCTGACCGAACGTGGCACTATGTTGGGTTACCAAGACTTAGTGGTTGATTATCGAAGCATACCTGCTATGCAAAAAAATAAAGTTCCGGTAGTGATGGATATTACACACAGTTTGCAACAACCCAATCAAACAAGCGGTGTAACAGGCGGACAACCCGACTTAATTGCCACCATTGCAAAGGCAGCCATAGCTGTTGGTGCTGATGGTATATTTTTAGAAACACATCCCAACCCTGCCGAAGCATTATCTGATGGAGCCAATATGCTGCACCTCGATCTGGTGGAAGAATTATTGATGCAATTGGTTAAGATAAGAAGAGCAGTGAGTGTGAAGGAGTTTGTTTAAATCATTTACTTCGCTTCCTATTTATTTTTATCATTTGTGTTTTTTTGTAGAACTAAAAAGTAATTTTACAAGAGATAATTATTTAATCTACCTCAACATGAAAACTATCATACTTCCTATTCTCGCGATGTGCATGAGTTTTTCAGTTTATTCGCAAAATGCAAAATTGGTTAAAGGCGTACCTGCATCAGTAAAAGCAAAACCTATAAAAGTGCAACCTGTCTCCATTTCAATTGATAATGAAGTTCCGTACAGTTTAGAAATGCAACTGAATGCATCATCAGTAGATACAAGAATGCATTCTGTGTCGACATTTACAGAAGCTACAATAGGTAACACAAGGTATGATCTGCAAAGCAACCGTAGCACTGGAAAGCGGATAACTAACAACGGTGATGGAACACTTTCAGCCGTTTGGAATTTTACTCCAGATGGAGGAACAAATGGAGTTGACCGTGGTACAGGTTATAATTATTTTGATGGCACCAATTGGGGTCCCGCACCAACTGCAAGGTTAGAACCCATAAGAACAGGTTTCACCAATATTGATTATTCTCTGGGAGGTGGTGAGTTCGTTTGTGCGCATACTGGTGTGCATGGTATGTTGAGAACTCATCGTGCAACAAAAGGTTTAGGACCTTGGGATACAACAACTGTTGGCTCTTTTAATTTGTTAACTAACCAGGCTGATGTTTGGTCACGGATGGCTGTCGGAGGTCCTAATGGAAACACAATGCATGTAATTGTAAATTCTCAGGGAACCGGAACCACTCCTGTTTTAAATCAAAGTGGCCCGCTTACTTATAGCCGTTCTCTTGATGGCGGCTTAACATGGGTTGATGATCACATTCAAATTCCGGGAACGGATGCAAGTTTTATGTATGGTGTAGGTGCAGAAGAATATCATATTGATGCCCGTGGAAATATTGTAGCTGTTGTTACAGGAGGATTTACCAATGATGTTGTGCTTTTTAAATCTTTGGATGATGGTGCTACTTGGACCAGAACTGTTGTATTACCATTTCCTCTTGGTCAACCTTATGATCAAACTACTATGAACACTGATACTACAGGAGATGGAATTGGAGAGATAATAGAAACCAATGCAGGAGATGTTACAGTAACCATTGACAATAACAATTTATGCCATGTGGCATTTGGACATATGTTTATATATCAGGATTCAGGTGATTTCAGAGAGAGTCTTTTTCCTGATGATAATACAGGACTTTACTATTGGAATGAAGGGATGATTACACCTATAATAATTGCTGCCGCTGAAGATTTTAATGGAAATAGTTTTATTGACATACCTTCTCCACTTGATACCGTAAATGATGTGGGTTATGGTTTTTATAATATTGGTTTTATAGGTCAGCCTTCCATTGGATTTGATGCAAGTAATAATGTTTACATTGCCTATTCTGCTATTGATGAACGAGCAGATACCACAAAGTGGACAAAAGCAATGCGACATATTTTTTTAATCACATCGTTTGATGGTGGCTCAACTTGGTCATCTTCATATACGCTTAATCCTAACCCTGATGGATTTTATATTGAGGCCGTTTGGCCAAGCATAGCTACACTTGTTGATAACTGTGTTCACGTAGTTTATCAACGTGATTCTGTTCCTGACACTTCAATTACTGAAGTACCACCTGGTGGTCCATTCCAAGGGCCAAACGCCTTTAATCCATCAAATATAATTTATGTATGTGTTCCTGTTTCAGAACTTACAAGTCTAAACCAGAATATTAGGCCAAACAATGAATGGATATCTGATAACTATCCAAACCCTGTAAAAGATTTTACTACCATTAATGTATCACTCACTGAAACAAGTGATGTAACATTGGAAATTACAAATACGATTGGACAACTAAAATACAGCACAAAACAAAATGCACTTGCAGCAGGTAGTCACAGTATCAAAATAGATGTATCACATCTTGATGCCGGAATTTATTTTTATACAGTTAGTGCGGTTGATAAAAAAGTGAGCAAGAAAATGGTTGTAGAGTAAATGATTAAGACTCACTATCAATAATCCTATGAATCCCGCTTTTTAACTCAGGAATATCATTGGTAATTGTACTCCAAACCACATCATAATCCACACCAAAATAATCATGAATCAAAACATCTCTCATACCTGCCATTTCGTTCCAGTTAATATGAGGGTATTTAGTACGGAGATCAACAGGTAATTATTTGGTTGCTTCTCCTATTATTTCTAAGCTTCGTACAATTGCCCTGCTTAAAATCCTATCAGCAATAAATTCATCTTTTGATTTACCTTCAATAGATTCAATAATAAAATCACATTCTTAAAGTATGTGTTTTAAAAAATCAAGCAGCGAAGGCAACATATTCTACTTGCTCTAAAATGTATTTACCTGTAAACTTATTTAACGATTGAGGGGTCACAATCTCTGCTTTTCTTCCGGTTAGCTTTTTTAGAAAATCCGCAAGCCCAACAAAATTTTTCAAGGTCTTATATTCAGGAATAAAATCAATAAAAAAATCAACATCACTTTTATCAGAGGCCTCATCGCGCATAAAAGATCCAAAAATGCCTAGCTTGTTAACACCAAAAGTTTTAATTTCATTTTGATGTTTACTAATTAAATCAATTAATTCTTTTTTATTAGAAACAATTTGCATGAGTCAAAGATAAAAAGGTTTATTTGTATTCTGCTATCTACTCCCTACTTCCTGCTCCCAACTCAAACCTCACATTTCATACCTGAAAATCGGTTCGAGGTCATCTACTTCATTCACCAGACAATTTAAGTCGGTAATGATGCCATTGTTAAAGCCATATACCCATCCGTGTATTGCAATGCTGCGGGTTTTCCAGGC
>JANNXV010000013.1:0-5216 GCA_031409815.1 Bacteroidota bacterium | reverse complement strand
TTAATGTTGCTGCTGCTACGGGGGTTCCTCCGTTTAAAGAATAGGTTTGTGTGTAAGTACAATTATCGCTTACACCTGTTGGATCAAATTCTCCTGTTGTTGAAGTGTATTTACAACCAGGGCCATTTGCATTTTTTGTTTGAGAGATTGGGCAAGTAGTAATAACCGGTGCCTGATTATCATTAACAGTAATATTGAAACTACAGGTATCTGAATTGCCGGAAGGATCTGTTGCTGTCCATTTAACGTGCGTAATACCTTTATTAAAAATTACTCCGTTTAATGTTGTGCCTGTTCCTGCAGTTACTCCTGATAATAAATAAGTATTAGAAGAAACTACTCCGCAATTATCAGTCGCAGGAGCATCTAGATTATTATTAGGCGAAACCCAAGTACATAAACCAGCATTTGTATTTCTTGATCCGGAAGAAGGGCAAGTAGTAAACTGTGGCTTTTGCCCGTCATTCACTGTAACATCAAAACTATAAGTATTAACATTGGCTGGAGCTCCATCATCTGTCGCTGTCCAGGTTACTGTGGTTATACCTTTATTAAATACTACTCCATTAAGGGTAGCAAAAGGTCCACCAGTTGTTACACCAGTCAGCATTGCTGTATTTGATAATAGATTACAATTATCATATGCTGTTGCATCAAACTCAGCTCCAACTGCACTATAGGTACAAGTGTTTACATCTGTAGGTCGGGTTTGATCGACAATAAGATCAAATGTTGGCAACTCATTATCTTTTATAGTTACAGTCCAATAGCAATGCGATACATTACCACATCCATCAGTAATTACCCAATCAATTGTGGTAAGACCAACCGGATAAATATCATTTGCATTTGCAGTTCCATTATAGTCATTATACCAAGTAACTGGTGTGCAAGCAGAATTTGAAACTGTTGGAGAAAAAGCCGGAAGGGTAGTTACATATCTACTGCACTCTGAAGCATCTACATTTTGTGTAATGTTTTGTGCGATTGGACAAGTAATAGTTGGAACCGGCACTTTAATTAACATATTATCAATGGCAATGCTACCTGTACCTGAGTTAAATACAAATTTTAATTGTTTTAGGTTCTGAGTTGCTGTTGTTACTGTAGCGTCATCAAATACTTTTGTTAGACCTACCCAAACATCCATTTTATCATTAGCGACTGATTCATTTGATCCATTTGGATCTTTGTAATAATAAGCTGCTCCTGTGTTATTCATCACCCAGGTAATGTGCGTTGACCCGCTCAACAAACCGGATAATGCACCCGAAACCTGATCGCGAAGTTTGTATTGATTGGTTGACAAAAAGTCGATTCCAAAACGCGAATACGTTGCAGAATTCAATTCCGGGGTATTGGCATTACTAAAACCATCACCCACTTTAAACTGTGCCACGTTGGTAGCTGTTGAAGAAGCAGTAATATTCAAATCAAACTCATACTGCATGGCAGTTGGTGTTGGACTGAAATTAGAAATTCGGGAAAATGTTCCCGTTCCTGTTGTTACTCTGGTGTATTTCAAGCCATCGCCTCCAACAGTTCTTGTAAGAGCTACAGCTGAAGCACTGATAGCCGTAAGCTTATCAGGATCTGACGGATGCACATACAGTGCAGGATTAGCTCCAAGGCTAAAATTTTGTTGGAACAAGGTTTGTCCCCAACTTTTCTGAACACTTAGTGTAATCAGAAGTACCATAAAAGCCAGCAGGCCTTTAGTTCGCGCAATTTTGTAAAATTGTCTCATCATGGTTAGCATTTAATTGTTTATGTTTTAGTTTGTTTTAAATTTTATTTATGATAGTATTCTATTTGAAGTTTCACTCTCAAATCTGAATTTAAATTAATCACAAATCA
The DNA here is from genome assembly GCA_031409815.1 of Bacteroidota bacterium. GTDB lineage: Bacteria > Bacteroidota > Bacteroidia > AKYH767-A > OLB10 > JANLUX01. The sequence continues at coordinate 3,359 of JANNXV010000013.1, read as the reverse complement.
CTAATAATTTTAATTATTTAGGTGTAGTGGTGTTTTTTAATTTTTACTCAGGTTTTGTTTTTTCGGTGTTTCGTTTGACAAACATATTAAACAGTTTTGAATTATGCAATAGTCCATTTATGGACTATTGCGTTTTCTTTAATTATCGCTAGAATTCATACCCATCTGAAGTTAGAATGAGTATTAATTCAGTAGAATTATTAACATTAAACTTCCTTAATAACCTCTTTCTAATTTGACTTATATAACCTTCTTTTAGTTTGAATTTGTTAGCCAGCATTTTGGTTGAATAACCCTTTGCCATTAGTGCAACAATCTCTTCTTCTCTATGTGTTAGCACCAAATTTTCTCTACTCAACTTACCATCATTATTAACAATATCTCCCTTCTTGTGAATAAAACTTATTCCATAATAAACTTCAGGATCTTCTGGTATAGTAATAATGCTTGTACTTAAATCAATTGTGGCATAGCCAGAATTTTTTTTGCGTAATATGGTATTTAATTTAATCGGGATCGACTCTGTTCTTTCAATTAAAGACTTATTCCTTGCTTTCAAGAGCTCAGCAATACGATAAATATAATGTTTGTCGTCAATATTCATTAAAAGGTAGAATAAAATATTCCCACCATTTATCAAATCATTTTTTGACCATCCACTCATTGCCTGAAAAGAATCACTAACAAAAACAATTTCTCCGGTCTCAAAATTTTGGATAATACATGCCTCACTGCTTAAATTATTAAGGCAATTAATAAACGAATTTATCCTGAAAGTTTTTTCAAGAGCTGCTGACCTGGAACGATTATTAAAAATAACTGACCAACCAAAGTGCAACCTATTACTATTTATCAATGGTGAAAATCCTGCATAACAATTTTGCCTTTTATCGATGGGATGAATAAATTTTTCGCGGTGAATTAACTTATAGCCACTATCTAACTTTCCGGCAATTGAATTGTTCACATAAGTTTTGGAGGAATTTATTTTTGACCTAAAAAAAGAAGCATACACGTCCATCTTAGTGTACCCAATAAACCGTTTTATTGAATCGTTACCATAATGACATTCGCCATCTAAATCCAATACTGCTAAAGCATCGGTAGTTTGATTTAGCAATGGATCAAATGTTGAAATAAAATTCTCAATTTCAATATTCATGTGAAAATGAAATTTGTTAAACTTTAAGAGGTAAGATTTTATAGTCTTACCTCTTAAAGCAGGTTATGTTATCTAAGGCTTTACTACCCTTTTTACTCTATAATTAATTTTACTTGTTGAACTTTGTTTTCAGATTGAAGTGTTAACAAATATACTCCGGTAGAAACTGCATTCAAATCTAACTCTCTTGAGTTAGCTCCTTCAACTGCCACATCTGAAACATTGTATAACAACCTTCCGGCCATATCCACAATTTTGATTTCATATTGCATATTATCCGAGCCATTAAAGTTGACAGTAACTTTATCTTTTGTTGGATTTGGATAAACCGTAAATAAACTTGTATTAGCATCTCCAATTTTCGGACAGTTATTAACACTTATATTATTCAAAATACGCAGTGCACCGGTACCACATGCATTGGAAGCAGTAACACTTATAACAAGATTTGTAACAACAGTTGGACCATAAGTTACATCCACATTTTTGCTACCTTGACCACTTAATGAAGCTCCTCCTGGCACAGTCCAAGTATAAGTAACTGCTCCTGTAACGGTAGCTACAGAGTATGGATAAGTTCCATTGGTACAAGCATTGATCGTTCCAGAAATTGTTCCGGGTACTCCAGGTACTCCTAATACATTCAATGTACGAGGAGCGCTGGTACCACAGGAATTAATTGATACAACACTAATTGTAGCACTTGTAAAAGTTCCCCAATTTATCTTTATAGACACGCCAGTATTCGATCCAATTATAGTTCCACCGGATGTAACTGTCCATAAATAACTGCTAGCATTTGCAACCGGCAGAATAGAATAAATAGAGCCATTTGTGGTACACATACCAGTAGACGGACCAGCTATTACACCTGGAGTAGTCGGATTGTTTAAGCTAACTGTTCGAGTACGAGCAGGGCTTGAGCCACATGCATTACTTGCAGCAACACTTACTACGCCACCTGTATAACTTCCATTAACACTTACGGTAATCATATTGGTACCTAGTCCTGAAGTAATTATCATACCTGTAGGAACTGTCCATATATAATTTGTTGCGCGCTCCACTAAAGCAACTGAATAGCTCGCCACATCACCTGGACAAAGTTTTACCGGTCCACTGATTGAATTCGGCATAACTGGCCTTATCGCCTGAATATCCAGTATTACACAAGTTTGAAGCGTTCCACAGGTGTTAGAAACTGTTACACACAACGGACCAACAATACCTTTATTTAAGGCATTCGTCCAGAAAACCTGTATTGCATTGGTATTTTGTCCAATGGAAATTGTCATACCAACTGGCACACTCCAGAAATAACTAACTCCGGGAATTGCAGGTATTGAATAAGATGCTCCACCTGGTGCATTTGGCAAACATTGAACCGTAGGACCAGATATAGGACCTGGTGCTACCAAATTAGGCGTATGATAAATACCATTTAAAGGATCGCAACCATCGGTGGTACATGGATCATTATCATTGACATTTACAGGTGTAAATGTGCATCCTGTCATAGGATCGCAAGCGTCTATTGTACATATGTTTTGATCATCACAAGTGATTGGTGTAAAGGTACATCCGGTTGAAGGATTACATCCGTCTGTGGTACAAACACTGTTGTCATTACAAATGATTGGTGTGTTTGTACAGCCGGTTATTGTATTGCATCCGTCTGTGGTACAAGCGTTGTTATCATTACAATTTATAGGAGTAAATGTACAGCCGCTTGTAGGATTACATCCGTCTGTGGTACAAGCGCTGTTATCATTACAAACGATTGCAGTAAATGTACATCCAGTTGTAGGATTACACCCGTCTGTGGTACAAGCACTATTGTCATCACAAACTACTGCTGTAAATGTACAACCAGTTGTTGCATTACATCCGTCAGTGGTACAAGCGTTGTTATCATTACAAACAATTGTGGTAAATGTACAGCCGCTTATTGGATTACATCCATCTGTGGTACATGCACTGTTGTCATTACAAACGATTGCTGTAAATGTACAACCAGTTGAAGGGTTACATCCGTCTGTAGTACAAGCATTATTGTCGTTACAAACGATTGCAGTAAATGTACAGCCAGTTGTTGCATTACATCCGTCAGTGGTACATGCATCGTTATCATTACAAACGATTGGGGTAAATGTACAGCCGCTTGTAGGATTACATCCGTCAGTGGTACATGCATCGT
>JANNXV010000012.1:0-2923 GCA_031409815.1 Bacteroidota bacterium | reverse complement strand
ATTGGTTCCATTAAAATAAATCTGGCTCTTGCGCTGGTTAACCTCTGGCGCATAACTTAAATCGGTAATATTATTATTTAAGAAATCCGCTGTGTAAAAAGCAGTACCCGCAATAGTTAAATTAGTAGAATCCATCTTGATAATTCCGTCATTATTCACCGTACCGGTTATGGTAAAATTAGACTTGGTTAAAAATAAAGCAGAACCTGAGCCATTGTTTTTAAAACCTCCACCAACTGCCGTGGCTGAACCAATGGTTCCGGTTAAAATACGTTGCGGACGATGATACTTAAATGTGATATTAGGACGTGTAAATGCAGGAGAAAAACTGGATATCACACTAGGTGAAGCACCGGTTAAATTACATCCTACTGTACCAACACCAATGGCGCTAACAGAAAGCTGCAGATATCTTCTAAAACCAACAATTGTAGTCAAATATGGCAAATCGTTTCCGCCTGGTAGCAAACTGGTTGTATTAAAGCATATCTGCAACACTAAATTATTGACGGTGTCGGTATATTGAAATCCGGTTACCGGTATTTTTAAAGTACCTGAAGTACCTGGCACCATTGAAGCAACATCAAGGCTCGGATTAAAATAAATTTGTGTGAGCCCCCCTGTAATTGGTGTTGTACCAATAAACTGTAATTGCGAAGTAAAACCATACGAAATACTGAAATTTTGGTATGGTGCTGTACTTAATTGCTGCCTGAAATGAAAGACCAAAGAGTCAATTACATCATTGGGCCTGATACCCGCACCAGCCACTCCTAATTCGGATGGAGTATAGATAAACTGGCTTATTTGATCTCCCATACTTCTGAATGGCGAATACAAAGTACTTGTCCCAACTCCATTGGAAAGTTGAAGAGTGTCGCTTGTTGTAGCAGAAATTGCGATTTTACCATTGTTAACAATATGTTGTGCAACGTTAAAGCCAGTCATTAACGAATCGGTTACAACAGTAAGCGAATCGGTTGCATCTAATTGAAGATTATAAGCGGTGAGCCCTGCTCCCGTTGCCACAACAGGCGAACGATAATTGATAGCTGGCCGCCCGGAGGCTGCCAGTGAAATCAATGCACTATCAGCTATAGTAGGCACCCTTCCACACCAGTTACCTCCATCACCCCAATCATTAGTAATACCTAACCATTTTGCAGGCCCATTATCAATAATAATAGGATTTGAATTAGCGCTAGCACACGGGCCGCAAAGAGAACAGCTTACCACCAGGCGGTATCTTGTATAGCGCGCCTGAGATATAGTTAATACAGCGTTAGTTGCACCAGGTATACTAAACCAAACTCCATTGGTATCTGCTTCCCATCGATACGTTAATCCGGTTGAATTCAATGGAACTGGGTTCATAGTTAAATTAAATGACTCACCTGAGCAAGGTGCATAATTGGATGAAACAATATTTACTGCTGGTGATGAAATACAATTAGGAGGGGTAAAGGGAACAATGGTAATTAAATAATCCTCCGACTCGCCCGATCCAAAAGTGTTAGTGGGGTTACATGCGTCATCAGCATCATTGGAAGCTCCTCCAAGCACTCTGGTTCTAATCCTCAAACCGGTTAGTCCCAAAACAGCAGTAGCAGGCACAACAATAGGAACCGAATAGGTTCCTGCTGCCAGCACTTGCGGAGGATTACCAGTTAAGCCATACCACTCGCCCACATCAAATATACCACTTCCATTCCAATCGATCCAAACAGAAATACTTTGCGAACTTCCTGAGGTGGTTACACTTAAATTATAGCTGCTGTTTTGAGTGATGCTTGTAGTTGTGGAACCGGCAGGAGGATAAGCAGTGTAGGCCTGTGCGTTACCTGAAGTACATCCAGTAGTGTTATTGAGTGTATTAAGTGTAACATTACTGATAAAGTAACCTCCACAAGCTACGCTATGCAAGGGGGTACAATAACACTGCGAAACAGGAAGTGAATTTACCTGCACTGCCACCGTATTTGCAGGGATACCTGCACTACAGATTAATTGACAACGATACCAAACAATGGTTGGCGTTGGTAGCTGGGTAGTAGTATAAACAGGTAAAGTAGCACCTGGTATATTCACAAATCCGGCAACAGCACTTACAGTAGAACTTTGCCACTGCCATGTTTGCCCAGAACCTAATGTAGTATTACCAACTATTGATAAAGTAAACGCCTGAGAAGAACAAACACTATTAGCTGTACTAACAGCCGTACCTGCCGCTTGAGGGTTAATACATGCTACACCGGCTTGAAGATTTACATCATAGTCTTCGGTTTCGCCCCAGCCATTATTAACTCCGCAAGGGTCTTGATTTGCGTTACCATTTTCTATCAAAATAACTCTCATCCGAGTTCTGCCTAAAGCCGTTGAAAATGGTATGGTTACAGTACCTGAAAAACTTGGCACAAGCGAATTAGTAAGTCCAGCAGAATATACCCGCTCATATACGGGGTCGAAAACACCATTCCTGTCATAATCAATAAATGCATTAAAAAAGGCACTAAAGAAATTGCCACCTGAAGTTATTTGACAAAAACCTATTGGATAAGTAAAACCCTGTTGGATATTGGGTACCGGAGCTGTTTGTGTAAAATTACTGTAGGAATTTGTTGCAGCAGGGTTGGATAAGGTTGGAATACATGATCCGTTAACCATTGTTGCAAAACTAACCTGACCAATATCTGTATCATTTGTTCTAGTGAAAGAAGAAGCACAATAACAATTGGTTACAGCATTTTGACCAACAGCAACAACAGTACTATTACTGTTTGTACCACAAGTAATTTGGCAATAATACCAAGATGGCTGTGTTTGGGTGACCTGAATAAATGGAAAGGTTGCCCCTGCAATTGGACTAAACCCAGTAACACCACTAGTTGTTGAAACAAACCATTGAAAAGTTAAGCCACTTTGA
>JANNXV010000011.1:0-80004 GCA_031409815.1 Bacteroidota bacterium | reverse complement strand
CACCTGTAGGAACTGTCCATAGATAATAGCAAGAACGTTGAACCGGTGCAATCGAATAGGTAGCCACATCACCAGGACATGCTCTTGTCGAACCACTAACTGAATAAGGCTGACCTGGTTTTACAGTCTCAATGTCGATGTTCAAACATATTGTTGAAGTACCGCAATTATTGCTTACAGTAACGCAAACAGGACCTTTAACTCCTTTGTTAATGGTGGCTGCTGGCCATATGATATAAATTGAATTTGTACCCTGACCAACAGAAATTGTGGCGCCTGCAGGAATGGTCCAGAAATAGCTTGAACCAGGAATTGCCGGAATAGAAAATGGTGTGCCTCCAGCTGTGTTAGGAACACATTGAATTGCAATACCTGATATTGGACCCGCAACCGGTGTAGTAATAGTTAAATGCAAATACGCTATTGAATCGCATCCGCCAGCAATAGGGAATGGTCCTGCGCTGTAATCTCCAGATGTGCTATAAGTATTTCCGTTCCAAGTATATGTTGGACAAGTTGAAACTGTATCGTAAGATGCGGTATTGTGACAGCAAACTACAGTTACCAATTGAGTACAAGTACTAGTGTTACCATGAATATCAGTTGCTGTCCACGTTACAGTTGTAGTACCAGAAGGGAAACAACCTGTATGATTACTAGTAATACTTTGTATTCCACAATTATCCGTTGCTGTTGCATAAACTCCTGATCCTGCCGAGAAACCTGAAATTACATTTACAGATGCACCTAACTGATCGTCAGTTGCAGGAAGACTAAACGAAAACACATCGCCAGCATTTACAGTTACACTGTTTGAGCCATTCTGGTTTACTGCTCCGCAGTTAAATCCACAGTCTACAGTTACTTTAGTAAATACTCCGTTTAATGTATAGCCAAATGGATCATAGAATGGTCCGTTTATATCGTCAGTATGATAATTCCAGTTAAAGTTGATGGTGCCGCTACATGGCACGGTGATACGATAATCAGTACTGATGTAAGCAAGAGATCCTGTGTTACTACTGGTCATGCTAATTGATGCTGGAGCACCGGCAGCATTTACTGATCCGTTACCTCCATTAGTTATTACACTCCAATTAGCTGGTGCAAAGCTTCCAGCAAAACCTATTTGTGATGGACATAAGTCAACACAGCAAGATCCGTTTGTTGAATTGTAAGTTACTGGCGGTCCGCAAGTAATTACTGGTGCCTCACAATCATTTACTGTGATAGTCTGAGTACAGGTTGCGGTGTTTCCATGTACATCTGTTGCTGTCCATACAATTGTTGTGGTACCTACAGGATACGGTGCTGACAATAAAGCTGCATCGCTTCTAACTCCTACTACTCCTGCTACTCCACAATTATCTGTTGCTGTTGCTACGCCTGGGTTTACACTTGCTCCGCATTGTTCTGGATCATTGCATACTGTTATGTTACCTGGACAAGTTATCAGAGGAGCCGAACAATCGTTCATTGTGATTGTCTGGCTTACCTGAACACTATGATTACCGGCAAGGTCAGTAGCATCCCATGTTATAGTTCTGCTATATGAGCCTGGGCAAAGACCACCTGGTGTTGTTATATCTGAAACGACATTAACGGTTGCCATTGTACATGCATCGGATGCAGTTGGAGGTGTAAATACCACCAGACTGTCGCAATCAACCGTCATATTAGGTCCTGGTTGAGTCAACCAGAAAGGAGCTACGCGATCAAGAACAGTAACTGTTCGGGTATAGGTAGCACTATTATTACAGCCATCAGTTGCAACGTAGGTAATGGTATAAACTCCAGGGATACTTGTATTAACTGATCCTGTTACAACTACGCTAGCAGTTCCACAATCATCAGTAACTACATAACCCGGATCAACATATACGCTACCACATTCAACAATCTGATCAATTGCTCCACCGATAATTTCTAAAGAATAAATTTGATCAGGTGTACAGCCTTCAGAAGCCAGCCAAAGACGACCTGCACCGGCTGCTATGTCGTGCCCAATACAAGGGAATGGAATTACAGGGCTGGTAAATACTAAATTACCTGTAAGATCAAATGCTCTTATTCTATAGTCATTCCATGGAGATGTCCATAATAAATTACGCTCAGGATCATATGATACAGTTAATTGTCCAACAAAGAAATTAACTCCTGTATAAGCTCCTCCTACTTTGTTGTACCTATAAACTGTATTTCCATTGTCAATCCAGAAGTAATTACCCTGAAGTGCTATTCCAAATGTTCCACCGATAAAAACATTAAAGCCACCTGGTAAAGCAACTCCGCTACGGCTGTAATGTACAACATGGCCAGAATTATCAATGATCCAAAGTGTATTATCAGTAGCATCAAACGCAATTCCTTCAATTGAAGAATTCAGGCCTGCAGGATGGAAGCTCGATAATTGAGGTAAAACAGAGAAATTAGGTTGAGTAGCAGCGTATTCACGCACATCGTCAATTCCTTCATCATCAGTAACCCAAAGCGTATTTCTGTCAGTATCGTAAGCAATACCATGACCATGTGTTACTCCTCCGTTAGGACTTCCCGGAACTAATGGATAATAAGTATTCATTGATCCCAAACCTGTAAGAGGACCACCTGCTGCATTTAAGGTTAATGTTGGAGCATGCGTGTCAGTCACTGTAATAGTTTGTTGACAAGTTGAAGAATTACCGCAATTATCGGTTGCTGTCCAGGTACGAATAATTATATAATTACTTGGACAATTTCCGGCTACTGTAGAATCACTTTCAGTTATAGAAGCAACACCACTGCAATCATCAGTTGCGGTTGCGGTTCCTGTTGAGGCTGAAGTATGATCTGCAGCGCAGTCACGTGCTGCATCAGCAGGGCAAGTTATTATTGGACCATGTGTATCGGTAACAGTGATGTTCTGTGTTGCAGAGGTTGCATTGCCACAGTTGTCGGTTGCGGTCCAGGTAAGGTGCAGAATATAGTTACCCGCACAATTTCCAGCCGTTGTTGTTTCTGTTAATGCCACACCTGATCCACCTCCAAATGACACAGAACCAGCATTTCCTATTGAAGGATTGATGTTAAGTAAGTAGTTTGCACTGAATGGAAAACCTGAATTAGAAGTGCTGAACCAACCTTGGATTATAGCTACCTGATAACTTCCCGCATTGAGGAAATGTGTATAGTTATTAGTTCCTTGTCCAAAATTTGGGAAATATTGAAAGAAAATATAATTGTTACAATTATTAGGATCGAATGGACTGGCAGTGGAGTATACATAGAAATCACCAACAGCAGGTGTACCCTGATTCCAACTTACTATCTGAGTGAAGTCATAATTTCCTGAAGCCGTAACGGTAAATGAATATAAATCATATACAACATTAGGACCAAAACATGTCCAAGATGGGTCGTTATTATCGATCACACCGCTGACACTGTTTCCACCGTTGCCGGTAAATCCGCTGCAATCATCCGTTGCTGTAACGGTTGCTGCTGCAGGAATACTTGCGCAATCTGCTGTAGCATCAGCAGGAACACCTGCTAATATCGGTCCGTGTGTATCAGTAACTGTAATTGTTTGAACACATGAAGAAGAGTTACCACAATTATCGGTTGCTGTCCAGGTACGTGAGATAACATAATTACCTGCACAATTACCTGCAGCAGTTGCATCACTTTGTGTAATAGAAGCAACACCACTGCAATCATCAGTTGCTGTTGCTGTTCCATTAGCTGCTGAAGTGTTATCGGCAGTACAATCAAGGTTTGCATCGGCAGGACATGAAATAATCGGTCCGTGTGTATCAGTAACATTAATTGTTTGAACACATGAAGAAGCGTTACCACAATTATCGGTTGCTGTCCAGGTACGTGAGATTACATAATTACCTGCGCAATTGCCAGCAGCAGTAGCATCACTTTGTGTAATAGACGCAACACCACTGCAATCATCAGTAGCGGTTGCGGTTCCTGTTGCTGCTGATGTGTTATCGGCAGTACAATCAAGGTTTGCATCGGCAGGACATGAAATAATCGGTCCCTGTGTATCGGTAACAGTAATTGTTTGAACACAGGAAGAAGAATTACCACAATTATCGGTTGCTGTCCATGTACGAGTAATTTGATAGTTTCCTGCACAGTTGCCTGCAGCAGTTGCATCACTTTGTGTAATAGAAGCAACACCACTGCAATCATCAGTTGCGGTTGCAGTTCCTGTTGAGGCTGAAGTATGATCTGCTGAACAGTCAACGCTTGCATCTGAAGGACAAGAAATAATCGGTCCGTGTGTATCAGTAACATTTATTGTTTGAACACATGAAGAAGAATTACCACAATTATCGGTTGCTGTCCATGTACGAGTAATTTGATAGTTTCCTGCACAGTTGCCTAATCCAATTGCATCACTTTTTGTTATTGAAGCAACTCCGCTGCAATCATCAGTGGCTGTTGCAGTTCCTGTTGCTGCAGGAGTATTATCTGCAGTACAGTCAATGTTTGCATCAGCAGGGCAAGTAATTGTTGGGCCATGTGTATCAGTAACTGTGATGTTCTGGCTTGCAGAGGTTGCATTACCACAGTTATCAGTTGCTGTCCAGGTATTATGAATAATATAGTTACCTGCACATGTTGCAGCCGGTGTAAATGCTATACATTGACCATTTGTAATCGATGCTGTATTGTATGAGTATTGAACTGCAGTTCCGCCAATAAAGTTGAGACCAATTGTTGCGCTGGCAGCAAAGTCGATACCTGATTGTCCATTTGCAAATACTGCATCAGGATATAGGAATTTAATCGAATTGTCAGATGCATCAAGAATTGCCTGTACGGTGATTGTACCTGAAGATGGATTAACAGGGAATTGACCTTGAAGAGTCCACTGAATAATTGTTTTTGTTCCAATAGTCTGTATGTGAACTGTACCTAAATACAGATCGTCCCACCAGGCACAAGCTACATCCGCTGAGCCATATGGCAAAGGATTATTAACATACTCGGAGAATCCAGGTGTGCCTGCATTAAACGCTTCACCACCAAAGCCAATGTAACCATTATTGCTCACTACAATGTTTGAGTAGTTTGTACAATTGTATCTAAAAGTCCCTGCAAAAGGCGAAAGAACTCCTGAAAAACAATCATCGCAACTTCCAATAATTAAAGTTCCGGTTGAGCTGATGTCTACAAATTGTGTATTACAGGCAGGATCCATTGTATAAGCATTGCAAGCACCTGTATTAGAAGTTGAAGTAGTTAACACTACACCGGCTGTATTAACACCGCTGCAATCATCTGCTGCTGTAACGGTTGCTGCTGCTGGAATATTTGCACAGTCTGCTGTAGCATCTGCAGGAACACCTGTTAATATTGGTCCATGTGTATCAGTAACTGTAATAGTCTGAGTACAGGTTGAGGAGTTACCACAACTATCAGTTGCTATCCATAAGCGATTGATTACATAGTTTCCTGCACAATTGCCCGGTGAAATTGCATCTACTCCTGATATAGAAGCAACACCACTGCAATCATCAGTAGCGGTTGCGGTTCCGGTTGCTGCCGGTGTGTTATCCGCAGTGCAGTCAACGGTTACATTAGCAGGACAAGAAATAATCGGTCCGTGTGTATCAGTAACTGTAATTGTTTGAACACATGATGAAGAATTACCACAATTATCGGTTGCTGTCCAGGTACGTGAGATAACATAATTACCAGCACAGTTGCCTGCAGCAGTTGCATCGCTTTGTGTAATAGAAGCAACACCACTGCAATCATCAGTTGCTGTTGCTGTTCCTGTTGAGGCTGAAGTATGATCTGCAGCGCAGTCACGTGATGCATCTGCAGGACAAGAAATAGTCGGTCCGTGTGTATCAGTAACAGTGATGTTCTGAGTTGCAGCGGTTGCATTACCACAGTTGTCAGCAGCTGTCCAGGTACGGTGCAGGATATAGTTGCCTGCACAATTTCCGGCAGTTGTTGTTTCTGTTAATGCCACACCAGATCCACCTCCAAATGACACAGAACCAGGATTTCCCATGGAAGGATTGATAGTAAGTGTGTAGTTAGCACTAAATGGGTTACCTGAGTTAATAGTGCTAAGATAGTTTTGGACAACAACAACCTGATAAGTACCCGCATTAAAGAAATGTGTATAATTACTAATGCCTGAACCGAAGAAAAATCCACCCTGAACATTAGGATTGAAATTACCCGCGAAGAAGTAGAGGTTTACAATTTGTGGAGTGCCCTGAGTAATGTTCACAATGTGAGAGAAATCATAATTCCCTGATGCTGACATTGTAAATGTATAGAGATCATACACTGCGGGAAATCCATAGGCAGTCCAAACCAGATCATTATTATCGATCACACCGCTAACACTGTTTCCACCGCTGCCGCTCAATCCACTGCAATCATCTGTTGCAGTAACTGTAGCTGCTGCAGGCACACTAGCACAATCTGCTGTAGCATCTGCAGGAACGCCTGTTAATATAGGTCCGTGTGTATCAGTAACATTAATTGTTTGAGTACAACTTACTGAGTTATTATTACCATCGGTTGCTGTCCAGGTACGCGTGATAACATAGTTACCTGCACAGTTACCAGGTGTAGTTGCATCTGTATGAGATATGGTAGTTGATCCACAATTATCCGTTGCTGTTGCTGAACCTGCTGCTGTCGGTGAATGATCAGCCGCACAATCAAGTGTTACATTACCCGGACAAGTAATTTCAGGTGGAGTGTTATCCAAAACAACTGTTGTGGAACCCGAAGTAGAAACGCAACCATTAGATACAGTTACAGAATATAAACCTGAAGCAGCTCCAGTTACTGTTGGATCAGAAACTGTTGTTGATGGGTTAAATGTACCAACACCTGTCCATGAATAAGTTAAAGTAGGCCCGCCAGTTGCATTTGCATACAATTCTAGAGTAGCACCGGGGCAGATAGGACTGTTGCTTGTTGGATTAACTGCAGGAGGAGGAATTGGAGCAAATGCTACACCTCTAAACACTGTATTTGCTGGCGCAGTAGCTAGCACAGCAAATGGCGAACCAGCGCCATTATCAGTAATTGTAACCAATTGGCTACTAATACTAGTTGTAGTGGTGGCGTATATTACAGGATCATTGGTAAAATCAACTGTTAAACCAACTGCACCTTTATTAGCACCAACACTTAAAGTATATGCTAAACTCCAGCTTCCGGCAGAATAAACCCATTTCTGAACACCGCCTAAGCCATTAGTACGAGCATCTGCAATATAACAAATGTTACCAGCAGCATTAAAAGCAAAAGCAAAAGGACTTGAACCTGTACCAGTATTAATTTCAACTGTTGAGATTTCACCTGCTGTTGTTGGCTTACCGGCACCTACTTTATATATACCAAAAAAAGTATTTCCTGTCGAAAAATATAATTGACCGTTATAAACGTTTGCAACCCTTGTATTTGTAACTGTTAATGAAACGTTACTTACCGGGCCGTTACCAAAATAATTAATACCGCTATTGGCACCTGTACCGGTACCCCAATAATCATTACAATCGGCAGCAGCACTTCTGAAAGCGTTACCGGAATAATAGGTAGCAGAAGACAAGGTACTTGAATAAGCACCTGTTGCATCCATTGTACCAATTACTCTGGGCACAACGTTGGAAGCACTTCCTGAACTTTGCTGACCAGGAATTACATCATACCCAGCCAACACTATTGATGAGTAATCGGCAGAACGGGTAATCTGTCCTTCAGATGACCCTGTACCACTCATCGTTAGCTTTGGGTTGCCAACACTCGGAATTGCATGAGTATTCACAAATCCTCCACCAGTTGTATACTCCTGCAATGAAACCGGAGTTGAAGAGCCGGTAAGAGCCGAAGAACCGTCTCCCACTTGCAGCACTACCAAATTTTGGGTAGTGAAAGGTGTTTGCGCACGCGCACATGTGACCGATAGCATTATCCCGATAATGGCTACGATCATACCCAAGGATACCATCCATGGCGTTTTTCTTAGTCTGATTTTTGTTAAGGTTTTTTTCATGATTATGGTTATTAGTTATTAATTTATTTGATATTTTATATTATTTGTTTTCAGCGACTATTTGAATGCATATTAATAGGCACTAACTGACATAAACAAGTTGATTTAATAATAGGTACATAAAGTCAAGTTTGCTAGAAAACCAGATTAGTTCAAGTTAGAAAGCCATCGCAAGGTAGCAAAAAATCTTATTATGCAAGAAATTAATTTTATTATCATTCAAAAAACATGTAACCTTTTGAATTTCAACAGGAATAGTTTTTTGTTAGAGAAAAATTATCTTTTAAAAGTTGCTCTCCAGATATTCGGGCAAACCCAAACTTATCAGTTATTGCTTAAGGAGGTGTTAACCTTGAAATACCTAATTGAATATTGGGATCAAGTACCAGAAAATCAAAGGCGTCTACAAAACCATCTCCATTTATATCAGTAACATAGTACCCTGATACTCCGCCCTGAATATCTACATCCATTAAGAGGAAGTCAAAGGCATCCACAAATCCATCTTGTAAAGGTGTTGAGCTACCATCATCAATATCTCCTGAATACATTACCCAAATTCCGGGTGAGAGAACGGACTCTTTCTGATTATTACCAAAAGCCCTGCTTGCTGAATCACTGAAATTATAATTTGTTAATTCCGAAAAAGTAACTGGCAAAGCACTCCAGGTTTCTACTGATGTTCGATTGCGAACAACAATATAATAATCGCCTCCGCTAATAGCTCCAGGATAAGTAACATTTGCTGTACCATCAACCTGCAATACGGCTATTTTGCTTTCAACAACGGTAGCTAAATCTGAAGGGTTGCGTAATTCAACAATGATTGTATCACAGTCGGTTGTATTTGGATAAGTGTTACCCAATGCTTGAGCACTATTAAAAAGTACAGGCTGCATTCCAAGCCCTATATCATAACCTTCTATGTAAACAGTTAAATCCAAAACTGCATCACAAATTTCCGTTATATTAAAAACTGCTACAGATTGGCATTGACCTCCTAAGTCGCTTACCACCGAATAATAGGTGCCTGCCATCAGCCCTGTAACGGTGTCGTTATCTGTACCGACAGTTTCAAATGCGGCATCGTACCAAACATATAAATAAGGCATTCTGCCTCCTGTTACAGTGGCAATGGCTGTTCCATCAGAATTGCCACAACTAGCCATTACTGAAGAAATAGTAGTTAGTAATGAATCAGGTTCATTTATAGTTACTTGTGCTGTGTCTGCACATCCGTTAGCATCTGTAACTAGTACATAAAAATCACCTGCTCCTAAAACTTCCGTATAATACGCAGTGCCTCCGTAAGGGAACCATTCGTATGTTATGGTACCAATTCCTCCGGTCTGAATAACTGTTGCTGAACCATTTGTTTCGTCCTTGCAGCGCACATCACTATGTGCGGAAATAGTAGCAACGGGGCCACCATTTGAAGGCACAAAATAAGTTAGCTGCCCGGTGCTACAGGATAACCCAGGATTTAAGTTACCATAATTGTCTGTTACTGTGAGTTTATAAAATCCACCTAAGAGTCCGGTTATCGAATCTGATGTATTAGGAGTGGTTAAGTCGCGAATAAGATTCGTACCATCCGACCATTCATAACGAAAGGGTGGAGTTCCGATAACATTTACCAGAATTTTTCCATTACTAATGCCACAAGTTGAGCTTGATATTACCGGCAATACATTAAGTTGATGAGTACCAATATTTACAGTGGGTGAAGTATAGGTGCAATTGTTTTGTGATGGAATATGCACTACCGCTGTAAAATCAGCGATGCCTGACGAATTAACACTATCGTTTGGCGATAACCCTTGAACAATATTTACCCAATCGACTGTTGTTCCTAATGGATAACCTCCTGAATAAGCTCCAGTATCAATAACATGTAAATAAATGTTTTGACCTGAACACAATAACATATTACCAGGAATAATTTTGGGAGATGCCGGAGCGGGAGCAACAACCACTACTGAATCTTTGACTGGACATCCGGTATTTGAAGTTACTGTAATAAAATATTTTCCACCACTAAGACCAGTTGCAGTTGCTGTTGTTTGTCCGTTGCTCCATAAATATCCATAAGGTAAAGTACCACTTGTGGCATTTACCGTTGCCGAGGCATCATTACCGTTACCATTACACGAAGGTTCAATATAGCTTTTGCTTAATATAGCGTTGGTACATGTACGAGCTGAAATTGTATTTGAATTACCGGTAGTTCCTGCAATACTTACTGCACGAACTCTATAGTAATATACCGTATTTGGGGATAACCCAACTACTGATAAAGAAGTATCATTAACTGTTAAATCATTATAAATACCAACAAATGATGGGATAGCACTACTAACCAAAATATTATCGATTCTGCTGGTACCTCCACTTGCAACTCCATTTACATCGCCATTAACATTTGTATTACTTGTCATAATCCATCGTATAGTTACTGAAGTTTGGTTATCACAAGCAGCAGGCAAAGAAAGGTTGGTTAACACACCAGATGTAAAATCGTTTGCAACTAAAACTGCCCCCCCTAGCACATCTGCAAATGGTCCTGAGCCTATTTTATATTGTACTTTAAAATTGCGTGGCCCAGTGCCTGAAGACCTTTGAGCAGACGACAATTTAAGGTTAAAGAATCCGGTTGTGTTGATTTCAATTTGCCAGTTTTTAGATCCAGATCCACTTTGCCATGAACTTGTAGAAGGAGCTCTTGTTGAAGCACCCGTTGCATCAGCAATTGATCCGCCATTGGTAGTTAATGTTTTTGCAGTGTTATTAGTATTGGCATTATCTGCTGTAACGTTTGTTCCGTTCACAGGAAAACTCCAACCAGCAAGAATAGGGTTAACCGGCTCGAAAAATGTATTACTAGTACTAACATCTAACTTATAACTAGTGGCTCCACCAACAACATTCCAATAGGCTCGAAAACTAGTTGAATCAATATTTGTTGCTGTTAATGCAACAGGTGCTCCCACAGTTAAGGTGGTAAAACTTTGCTGTGTTCCGTAAGATGTGCCTCCTGCATTTATTACATATGCCTTATAGTAATATGGAGTATTAGGAATTAAAGCCCCTAATGTAACCGAGAATGCGCTTCCAGATAAATTATTACTAGCCACTTGAGTACCTGATCCGTTAATAAATCCATTGGTCAAACTATATTCAAATCCATAAGTGGAAATAGGAGTACATCCAATAGATGCAACTGTAGCAGGAAGTGTTGCAGATAATTGTGTTACACTAATTGCACTTTCAGTAATAACAGAAGCAGGTGTATTAATACCTATACCATATGCAAATACATTTATTTGTGGAGCACTGCCACCTTTAATTAAAATATTTCCATTATATGATTGAACTGCTACTGGCCTAAACTTTACATAAACTAATTGAGAAAAACTGCCACCAGATTGTGTGATTACTAACGAGTCGGAATAGGTAGTGTCATTAAGGGAAAAACTAAAACCTGACAATGGTCCCACAACAATGCTATCAGTGCTTAAATTCAATCCGGCTATTGTAAAAGTGTTTGGTCCAGCAGTGGTATCTAAACAAACCTCACCAAAATCTGTGAGTGTAGTTGCAGATAAAACCGGAGCAAAAGGATCAGTCACCAATAAGCTTTGTGACACATTAGCGGCAGCATTAAAATTATTATTTCCAGGCTGCGATGCCGTAATTGTAGTAGTCCCCGGGCCAGTAATGTATAAAGTGTCGTTAGAAACAACAGCAACTAATGGGTTCGAACTTTGATATGAAATTATTAGTCCTGAACTGGCAGTTGCACCAAGAACAGAAGCAGGGTCGGTAGTTAATTTATTTGCCAATGGACCAAATGCGATGGTTTGATTTGCTTTGTTTACCACTAAATTTTGAGTTACATCAGCAGCTGCATTGAAATCAGCATTCCCGGTTTGAGAGGCTGTAATATTGGTGTTTCCGCCACCTATTATTGTCACGGTATTGCCAGTAACTTTTGCTACAGTAGTATCTGAACTAACATAAGTAATTGCTAATCCGGAACTGGCAGTAGCTGTTAGATTGAATGGCGCATTACCATATGTTTTAGGTGTTAATGCAGCAAAACTTATAGTCTGATTTCCCTTTGCAATTGTTATTACTAATGTTTTTGTATCAGTACCAGCTGAATTATTTACCGTAATATCAACATTATAAGTTCCCGGCCCAACAGTAGTTGGATTGCCGGTTATTGCTCCCGAGTAGGTGTTTAATACAAGACCCGGAGGCAATACGGTAGAACTAAAACTGGTTGGAATATTGGTTGCAGTAATAGTGTAATTAAAAGGTACGCCAGTAGTACCAGCTGCAGTTAGTACACTATTGATAACAGGAGCCATTATCGAATCAACCGTTCCGTCAACAGCTAAACTATTAGTTGTAATTCCTGAACCATATCGGCCAACTGCAAATGTTCCTGATAAAGAAGTAGCACCCCAAGCATACAAACGAAATGTGACTGAAGTAATGTTCTCTATTCGTTGCAATGCCTGAACGGCTGCTAAGTTTATTTGCGCCTGATCAACACCATCTGCTGTGCTGGTATAATTTACATCAGTTCCAATATCAAAAAAGTTTGTTCCATCGGTACTGTATCTCCAGATATAAGCATTGGCTCCGGCACTCGTTCTTCTAAGCCTTGCATATAAAGTATTTAAAGAAGTGATATAATTATTTTTTGGATTAATGGTGAATTGATAGAATTGGTTTGTTGCAATAGCATTTGCTTTAGTATTTGGTGATGCAGAAAAATTATTGGATGAAAATCCACGACTTAAAGAAGTGGGCAATATTCCACTGCCTCTTGATAGCGTTACGGAATTAATATTTGTGTGATTGGTTGTTGCATTATAAGTCACCTCGTCACCAACAGCTTGAGGTGTCCCGAATTGCCACGCAGCGATAACGGTATAAGTTACGGTAAGTGTTCTGGCAACATCAGTAGCCGCTAAAAAATTAGCGTTACCCGATTGTGAAGCCGTAATAGTAGTAGTTCCAACTCCTTGTATTGTTACAATATTTCCAACTACTGTTGCAACAGAAGTATTAGAACTCATATATGAAACCGTTAAATTAGAGCTGGCAGTTGCCGTTAGGCTAAATGGCACATCTGCAATTGTTTTATTTGGAAGCGTACTAAATGTGATAGTTTGGTTGGCTTGATTAACAGTAAGTGTTTGAGGAACATTAATAGCTGCATTGTAATTGATATTTCCCGACTGTAAGGAAGTTATTGTAGATGTACCTGTACCAACAATAAAAACAGTATCATTGGATATAGTAGCCACTAAAGGATTCGAACTTTGATACGAAACCACAAGGCCCGAACTTGCTGTTGCCAATAATTTAAATGGAGCATTACCAAATGTTTTTACTGGTAAAACTCCAAATGTAATTGTCTGTCCGGCCTGTAGAATATTAGCTGTTAATCCTGACGGTTGATTCAACGTATAGTTACCAGCATCAGCCCCTCCTAATAGTAAATTAGTTGTAACAGACTTACCTACGCCTGCATTAGAGTCATTAAAATTTCCTCCACCGCTTACTGTTACCACATCATTATTTACTAAAACTGCAAGAGTTGCGTTGCTAACATCAATTAATGCTGAAGTGTTTCCATCGTACACTTTATTTTGTGCAACCGCTCCAGAAACGGATAACGGTTTAGGAGAAACTACACTCGCAACAGTTGGGAGCAATGGATTGTTGGAGCCTGCACTTGTAAGGGTAATATTACCTGAATAGGTTCCAACATCTGTTGTATCTGATAGCCTAACATCAATAGTTGTATTGCCAACGCTTCCCATTGTTTGGGTCAATAAGAGTGAATCATTATACGACCCACCAGATGACATTTCAAACCCATATGGTGCTACTATTAAAATATCTGCTGTTAAATTGGTACCTGAAACGCCAAAACTGGTAACCGGATTTGATGCAGTGCCATAGGTAGTGTTAACTGATGACAAACTTCCTGTGACAGAAACTACAGCCGAAGGAGGAGGATCAGTTGTAAATGTGGTTACAGCTCCATAAGTATAAGTTGATCCATCATAAACATATGCTTTATAAGAATAAGAAGTGTTGGGCGGCAGAGATAATAATTGCAAAAAGAAGCTTCCGGTAGTAACTCCGGCAACCACTGATTTAGTAACACCTGCGCTATCAACAAATGGATCGCTGTTGGCTGTGGTAAGTGAATAAACAAAACCCTTTTGGGTGGTCGATGGACACACCCCCAGTGTTAGTAAATCTCCATTTATTACCGCTGAACTGGTTAGTATTGCTGTGGCCGACAATGACGATACAACCGGGCTTACTGGTGCTTGTCCGATACCAATTAAATTAATAGTTGGTGAATTACTACCGGATGTAGTACTGGTAACAGTAATTGTCGAAGATTGAGCCCCTCCTGCCAAAGGAGTAAAAATCACATTGAAATTTGCTGTCCCACCAGCAGGTACTGTTGCGGGAATATTACTTACTGCAAACTGTCCATCACTTGATGCGATAGCAATACCTGCAGCCGTAGCACCTGAATTGTTAATTGTGTATTGAATACTTGAACCTGCATTTCCTTGACATAATGTACCATGATTTTGTACACCTGAAATTGATAAATTAGGGACAGCCAAAGGAGTTACTGATTCCCATGTTAACCCGACCCTGATTGCATCAACTACGGTTTGTGGTGAAGTGGTATTTGAACCTTGTCGAAGAGCAATAGTGTTAATTGCATCTTGGCCTGCTGTGGTTGTACTGCTAATTTCAGGTGTGCCGGCAAGTACTTCAGTTGCTGGTATGCCGGTTGGAATAACCCAAAGTGAAACAGGATCGTTGCCTCCCACAGTTATAACATATTTTACCACCAATAAATAAGTGGTGTTCTTAGCAAAATTTGTTGTACCGTAAGTTGCAGTTGATGTATTGCTAATACCAAAGTTGACATTGCTACTGGTTATTTTGGCAAATACTCGTGCAGCAAATAAAGTAAAGGTAGAACCGCCAGGTGTGCCTAAATGCATAAAATAGTCTCCGGTTTTTGTTGCAGCGGCATCAGTAATTCTCACCAGACAAGAAAAATACACCGACTGATCCGGAGCATTTTGATTTGCAAAAGTTATATTGTCATCCTCGCCTCCGGCATTTCCAAGCAGTGCTGCATTACCCACTCCACTGCCTTGATGGCCAGCATACGTTAAACCCGTAGTGGTAGAAATCGGGTTGGTACCCGATCCACTATGTGCAACCCAACTGTTAGCGGTGAGTGTACCAGTAAAATTAAAATCTTGCACAAGCAGTTGGCCCCAACTTTTGGTGGAGCTAATGATAATTAAGGCAGTCAAAAAGCAAACGATAATTATCGTTTGCTTAACTTTTTTGTTATTCATCATTTTCGGATTTAGTAACAGTGTGATTCATGTTGTAATAATTTGGCTCAGAATAAATGGCAATTTGAGGTAGCCTTAATAAGGCAGCAAATTACATAATATTTCTGGATAAATAATTGAATTTAGGCGAAATTCGGCTGTTATGGTTAATAAATTCTTATGATACAATTAAATCATTGCTCATGAGTTAAATTTAAGGCTTTAAAAGGGATAGTAACTCATTTAATCACTACCCAAACCAACCGTATAATTCATCAAGAGTAATTACAGCCTTGTCGGCATTATTAAAGTCGCGCATAATTTTTCCTTCACTCATTTGAATTAATCGATTCCCATATTTCAGAACGTCTTTCAGTTGATGTGTAATTAGGATGGCCGTCAGTTTTTTTATGGAAATTATATCCTTTGCCTTTTCCATAATCAAAGTTGCGCTTCGTGGATCTAAAGCAGCCGTTGGCTCATCCAGCAACATTAATTTGCAATCGTCCATGGTTCCCATCACTAAAGTTAAAGCCTGACGCTGTCCACCGGATAAGGTTCCCATTGATTGGTGAATTTTATTTTCTAATCCGAGTTTCAACATACTGATAGATTCTTTCACCCGCGACTCAAACTGAGTATCGATTCCTGAAACTAATTTTTTGGGTTGTGTTCGTAATGAGGCTAATCGAAAATTATCCAACACACTCAAATCAGGTGCAGTTCCCTGTAAAGGATTTTGAAAAACACGGCTGATGAACTTGCTACGTTCAAAATCTTTCCATTCAGTTACATTGGTGCTGTTGATATAAATGGTTCCGCTATCAGGCAAACTATTTCCGGCAATCAAATTTAGTAACGTGGATTTACCACTTCCATTCGCACCAATAATAATTACAAAATCTCCCTCTCTGATTTGTAATGACACATTATTAACTGCCACATTTTCGTTTGAAAATCCTTGATGAAACGTTTTACTTAACTGTTCAAGTTTAATCATTGTGCAGCTGTTTTGCGTGTGTTACTGATTCCAACAATAATTAAAACAATGAGTGCAGTAACTAGCTTTAAAAAATTAGGATTTAATCCAAAAGCTAGTGCAAGTGCTAATATCAATCGAAAAAGAACGCTTCCAATGATTACTGCCACGATGTGGTAAATGATGCCACGATTAATCAATGGTTTTAGTAACGCTTCTCCAATCATAACTGACCCTAAACCTGAAATAACAATTCCAATACCCATGTTGATATCAGCAAAACCTTGGTATTGCGTAATCAGGTATCCGCTAATGGAAGTCAAACCATTTGCCAATGCAAGTCCAATAATTTTCATTCGGTTGGTGTTTACTCCCATCGAACGCACCATTGCTTCACTGTTGCCTGTAGCCCGCATGGCAATTCCAAAATCGGTTTTAAGCAGCCATACAATATTCATCAACAAAACAATAGCAAACAGAAGCATCACTAACCATAAACTTAGCGTTGAGTTTAGGTTGGGTAACATATTAAAAATGTTTTTGCTGTTAATTAATGGAAGATTAGAACGGCCCATGATAAAAAGATTCACTGAGTATAAACCTGTCATCACTAAAATACCTGCAAGCAATGGATTAATCTTTAATCGTGTATGAATAATTCCTGTTAAAGCACCAGCAATCATTCCTCCACCAATGGCTGCAACTAGAGTTAATAACGGATTAACACCTGCAACTAAAAGTGTGGCGGTAATTATTCCGCCTAAAGTGTAAGATCCATCTGTTGTGATATCCGGAATATTGAAAATGCGTAATGAAATATAGATACCCAATCCAAGTGAGGCGAAACCTAATCCTTGTAAAAGAGCAGTTACCAAAAAATCCATCTGATTGGTTTATTTGTAAGAAACAAAATCACTTCCGGGAACGATATTAAATCTTGCAGCGGCATCCGGATTGTAAACACGCGTTCTGATTTTTACTATTTCGGGATGCAAATTTTTTGGAAGTTCCACTTTACCTTCAGCATTTTTTTTGGCTTTTAGTGATTGGAGATAA
The DNA here is from genome assembly GCA_031409815.1 of Bacteroidota bacterium. Classification (GTDB taxonomy): domain Bacteria; phylum Bacteroidota; class Bacteroidia; order AKYH767-A; family OLB10; genus JANLUX01. The sequence goes on along the minus strand of JANNXV010000011.1, from coordinate 62,540 downwards.
ACAGCTGCCTGTTTGCCTGATTGATAGCCCCACTGATAAAAATCGGCACCAAAACTTGCTACTGCACCGCGACTAACCAAGCCTGCTTCACTGGTAAATATTGGAATATTTTTATCGTTACAACTTTTTGCAATCGTTTCGAATGAAGCAAAAATTACATTGTCGGGTAATGCAAAAAACACATCAATTCCTTTGTTCAACAGTGCCTGTGTTACCAACTGAGTTTCTGCTGAATTGTTAACTGGCAGGTATTTTAATTCCATTCCCAATTTATCACAGCCAGTTTTTAATTTTTCGAAAGCTGCTACTGATTGTGGTTCTGCTTGATTAAAAATAGTGCCCACCACTTTTGCCTCGGGCTTTAGTTGTTTAATCAATGTAATGGCAGTGTCTAAATAATCCAACGTTTCATACACGCCAAAAAGATTAGCAGGAGCATTTCCTTTCTCATCGGTAAGCTTTGCCAAATCAGGTCGTGGTGATACCATCATAAAAACGGGAATTGTTTTTGTTCGTTGCACGGCAGTAATAGTTGATAGCGTAATGTTGGTAGCAACCAACATTGGCTGTTTGGATAAAATTAAATCGCAGGCCTGGCCAAGCGTTGGAATGTCGCCCTGAGCATTGGCATAGATCATTTCAATTGTTGAATCCTTTTCTGAATATCCTGCATATGCAAGTGCATCCAAAAACCCCTTCTTAGCTAAGGCAACAGTGGCATCTTCAATAAAATCAAGAAAGCCAATAACCGGAATTTCCGAATTCGTTTTCTTATTGTTACATCCAACAAACATCAGACATAATAACACTAACAAAAAATTCCTTTTCATATACTGATTTTATTAAGATGTGGTTAAAAATAAACAAACTACAGCGTGTTAAGTTTCAAGCTTATCCACTTCAATAAATTGGTTAGTAAATTTTCATTTTGAATACTTCAATTATCTGGAAGAAATTACTTGCTGACGTTACATTTATTAAAAGGGTTGCATGTCAATAACTTTTAATTTGCTTCATTAGTAAACTGGGCATTCATCCTATATTTGTTTACTTCAAAAAGCTCATTCATCCATGCAAAAAAAGTGGGTATTAAAAACACCCGGTGATCCTAATTTTGTTGCTGCTTTATCATCAGAACTAAAGATCAATGCCATTTTAGCTAACCTTTTAGTTCAGCGTGGTATCAATACTTTTGAAGATGCGCGAAATTTCTTTCGACCATCGCTCGACCATCTGCACGATCCTTTTATTATGAAAGACATGGACAAGGCGGTAGAAAGAATTGAAGAAGCTATTCGTGAAAAAGAAAATATTTTAGTTTATGGTGATTATGATGTTGATGGAACAACAGCGGTTTCGTTGGTATATACCTTTCTAAAAACATTACATGGCAATGTGACTTATTATATCCCTGACCGTTATCGCGAAGGATATGGCATTTCTAAAATCGGAATCGACTGGGCGAAAGAAAATAATTACACTTTAATAATTGCACTTGATTGCGGTATTAAATCGATCGATAAAATTGATTATGCAAATGAGTTAGCTATTGATTTTATTATTTGCGATCATCACCGGCCCGATGCTGAAATTCCAAAAGCTGTTGCAGTGCTTGACCCTAAACGCACTGATTGTCCTTATCCTTTTAAAGAGTTAAGCGGATGTGGAATTGGCTTTAAATTAGTGCAGGCAATAGCACAAAAAAACAATATTCCGTTTAATCAGCTCGAGCAATATCTTGATTTAGTTGCTGTAAGCACTGCTGCTGACATTGTACCCATTAATGGCGAAAACAGAATACTTGCTTATTTCGGATTGCAAATATTAAACCGCGAACCACGCCCCGGAATAAAAGCAATTTTAGATTTAAGTGCTTATAAAAAGGAATTAACAATTAGCGATATCGTTTTTACAATTGCGCCTCGCATTAATGCAGCCGGAAGGATTGAACATGGCAACAAAGCAGTAGAATTATTGGTTTCAAAAAATGCAGATGTTGCCACTTTGTTAGGCGATGGAATTGATGATTCGAATACTACACGTAAAAATCTGGATCAGATAATTACTGATCAAGCATTGCAACAAGTAGAAGACGATCCACTTTCGGCAACCAAAAAATCAACTGTTGTTTATCACTCTTCGTGGCATAAAGGTGTAATAGGAATTGTGGCTTCGCGATTAACTGAGAAATACTATCGGCCAACCATCGTACTTACCAAAAGCAACGATATTGTTTCTGGCTCCGGACGTTCAGTTAAAGATTTTGACATCTATAATGCAATAGAAAGTTGTAGCGATTTGCTGGAGCAGTTTGGAGGGCATATGTATGCAGCAGGCTTAACCATGAAAGAAGAAAATGTGGAAGCCTTTCGCGAACGATTTGAGCAAGTGGTAGCTTCAACAATTGAAGAAAGAATGCTTACACGCGAAATAGAAGTTGATGCAGTTTTACAATTAAAGGATATTACTCCCCGATTTTTCCGAATTCTTAAACAATTTGCTCCTTTTGGTCCTCAAAATATGGCCCCCATTTTCAGAAGCGATTGTGTACGTGATAATGGAAAAGGCCGTGTGGTTGGAAATAATCACCTCAAACTAACTATTACACAAGAAGAATTTACCCGCGAATCATACGATGGTATCGCATTTCAACTAGGGCATCATCACCCTCAAATAGAGCAAAAAGAGTGCTTCGATGTTGTTTATCATATTGAAGAAAATACTTATAATGGTCGCACCACTTTACAACTCAACATCAAAGACCTGAAATTTGCTGAACAACCTGTTGAGGCTCATGAAAAATCGCAAGTAGCATCAAAATAAAAAGAGTGCTCCATTGCTGAAGCACTCTTTGAGGTCGCGAGCGGATTTGAACCGCTGTAGGAGGTTTTGCAGACCTCTGCCTAACCGCTCGGCCACACGACCATTATTTTACTGCAAACATAAATAATTCCTGTTAAAGAATGAACTTCGTTTGCATTTGTTGTGTTGTACTTTCTATATGAGTGTAAAGTTTCAGTTCTTATAAAATATTTATGTAAACGCGTTCTCTCCTGTAATATCCATTCCCGTTATCAATAAATGAATATCATGGGTTCCCTCATAAGTTATAACACTTTCTAAATTCATCATGTGGCGCATAATTGGATACTCGCCTGTGATGCCCATACCTCCATGTATTTGACGTGCTGCATGGGTAATTTGTAAAGCCATGTTAACATTGTTGCGTTTAGCCATAGAGATTTGTGCCGGTGTCGCACGGTTCTCATTCTTCAAAACACCCAATCTCCAAGCCAGCAATTGTGCTTTGGTGATTTCTGTAATCATCTCCGCTAATTTCTTTTGTTGCAACTGAAATCCTCCAATAGGTCTGCCGAATTGTTTGCGTTCCTTAGAATATCTTAAAGCAGAATCGTAACAATCCATTGCTGCTCCAATTGCGCCCCAAGCAATACCAAAGCGAGCTGAATTCAAACAACCTAGCGGGCCTTTTAATCCTTTCACATTTGGGAAAATATTTTCTTTGGGTACTTTAACATTATCAAAAACCAACTCGCCTGTTGCACTTGCACGTAAACTCCATTTACCATGCGTTTCAGGGGTAGAAAAACCTTCCATTCCACGTTCAACAACCAAACCTCTTATATCACCAGCCTCATCCTTAGCCCAAACCACTGCAATTTGTGCAAATGGGGCATTACTAATCCACATCTTGCTTCCGTTCAGGATAACATGATCTCCGGCATCTTTAAAATTGGTAAGCATTCCACTTGGATTGCTTCCGGCATCAGGTTCTGTTAAACCAAAGCAACCAAGATATTCTCCAGTGGCAAGTTTGGGTAAATATTTTTTACGTTGTGCTTCGCTGCCATAAGTGTAGATAGGATACATAACCAATGAACTTTGCACCGAAGCCGTAGAACGAATTCCGGAATCGCCACGTTCAATTTCCTGCATGATCAAACCATAACTGATCTGATCCAATCCTCCACCACCATATTCAACCGGAATGTAAGGTCCGAAAGCTCCAATCTCTGCTAATCCCTTTATCAAATGTTTAGGAAACTCTGCACGTTGTGCATAATCTTCGATAATAGGCGACACTTCCTTTTTTACCCACTCACGCACTGAATTGCGAATGAGTTTGTGTTCTTCGGTAAGTAAATCGTCAATTTGGTAATAATCGGGTGCCTGAAAACGGTCTTGTGCCATTGTTTATAATTTAAGAATGCTTTATTTTAAGGAGGGCAAAAATAAGTGATTAAGTAATGAGGTAATTAAGCGGCAAAGCAAAATGGCTTATTCAATAATCAGTTTTACTTTTTGAAAATCCTGATTGTCGATGGTGAGATGTAAAAAATACATTCCTGAATACAGGTTGTTGCGCGACAAAATAAATGAATCATCTTTAACTACTCCAGCGGCTGTGTGCTTTCCATTAATATCATACAACACCCATTGCACAGTTTTCCGGCCAGGGTTTTGAAAATTTATACTCGCTGTGCTTAGAAAAGGATTAGGGCTTACCACAAATGCGCTTTTGCTTTTGGCCTTAAAAAATACTTTAATAACCTCCGACCAATCTGAATTTCCTGGAGCTAACCGGTAATAATTATTGGCATTATTAATTGGAAACGAGTCGGTATAATTATAATCAACAGGTGATGAAATGCTTCCGCAGACTCCAGCAATATCTCCTATCGTAAAGAAATTTAATGAGTCGGTACTTCGTTCGATATTGATACCACTACAGGTTTGTCCGGCAATAATGGTGAACGCTAAATAGACCGTTTGATCGAGCTGATTTCCTTTAAAAGAACCCACAATATTTGTTTGCGCCTTCACACCACTTGAGCAAACCAATAAGAAGATTAAAAATTGTTTAATCATTTGATAAAGTAAAGATACGATTGAAACGCGGCTTTATTGTTTTAGTTAGGTTTGTGGTGTTAAATTTTTAATGTTCACCAACAAATTTTTCCATTTTATTTTTTTGGTTTTTATCGGGGTTCAAATTTCCTGCAATCAAACGAAACCAAAAGAGAAAAAAAATAGTCCGGCAGTGAAAGTAGTATTGGAAAAACCAATCACTAAACCAGTCGAAGTGCTACCCCTCACTTATCATTATTTACCCCTCGACAGCCTGCTGATTACTCAACTTCATACGCTGTTTACTGATAAAAAACTACATTTAATTCTGGCATTAAACCGAATTGATTTTGAACACGTATGGAAGGCCGACACATTGGTTGTACCTGATACTTTTTTGATTGACACTACTCGTTATGCTCCATATCCTTTAAGCCTTCCGGTAATTGCCGATATTCCTAAACTGATTTTATTTTCTTACTACTCACAAATGTTTGCGGCTTATCAAAATGGAAACCTTGTTCGTTGGGGACCCACCAGTATGGGCAAACGAGCAACGCCTACTCCAACCGGTTTATATTTTACCAATTGGAAAGCAAAAAAAACGGTAAGCACCGATAATCCTGACTGGAAATTGAGTTGGTATTTTAATCTGGATAATGCACGTGGTGTTTCGCTGCATCAATACGACTTGCCGGGTTTTCCGGCATCGCATGCATGCATGCGTTTGTATGATGAGGATGCGCATTGGTTTTATGACTGGGCTGATCAATGGATTTTAATTGACGACCATAACATTGCTGCTTACGGAACTCCTGTAATTATTTTTGGAGCCTATCCGTATGGCAAACGAAAGCCGTGGTTGCAGTTGCCTGAAAATAATACAGCCACTCATCACTCCGTGGAAGAGTTGAATAAAGAGCTGGCGCCATTTCTTCAGGTAATTGAAGAGCGGAAGTTAAAGCGCGATTCGGTTGTTGCTGCTAAACAAACTATTTGAACGTCATTGCGAGGAACGAAGCAATCTCTTGCTATGGAAATATTGCTTCGTTCCTCGCAATGACGATTATTCATTCACCACTTTTGCTTTTGCGCTGTGCCCTTGTTTATCTTTTAGTTCGATAATATAAATGCTTGGTGTGAACGCACTTAAATTTAATTCTGCTGTAGAATTGAAAGGTTGTTGCAATAATGTTCTGCCAGTTATATCGTAAAGAGTGAGGGTAGAGTTAGTGAAAGATGATGACGTGATGGTGCAGGAGGAAGTGGTGGGATTGGGAGAGAGGGTAACGGCCTCGTGCTGCTGTGCCTCGTTAACGCTCGAACGTATATTGCAGAAATAAGAAGAAATGAAATTGGGTAGCCCCCAATAGCAAGTGGCGCTTAGCGTCAAATAATTATCTATGAATCCACAGGATGCTGCTGGCTGGTTGGGGTTCATAATTGCAGCGAGATGCGTATCGCCTTTTTTCGCAATATAAATTCTTCCGTCAGGGCCGGTTTGCAGGGCTCCGATTTGAACAGCAGACGGAATACCAGCTGTGTCCATGGATGCAGCGATGGCTGCTGTTGAACCCGCCATTAAATCGAATTGTACTACACAGACTGGAGCCCAAAATGAAGCATACAGTTTTGTATTATCGGGTGAAAACTCGCATCCATAAGCCTTGGGACCTATCCATGTACCCAGAATTATCGCGTTGGAAACGGTGCCAGCGGTATTGTCGAAATCGAACAGCTCAAAGGTTGACCCAGTAAACGACCCAACGTTGGCCATAGCCAGCTTGTTGCCGCATGAAGATGCTTTTAAATATCCAGCTTTACTATTGCTAGAAAGTATTCCGCTGCCTACTAAGGATGCAACAGGTGTGATGTTTAAGCCAGATGCGGTGAGCAGGTAAGCATAAAAATAATTGTTCGGGTAACCATGCACTATAATCCAAATATCTGTTCCATTACTGTGGTACACAGCTGTTAGTTTTTCGGTTGAGCTGTTGAGCAGTGTGTTGTTCTTAAGGGTGATATCGCCAAAACCACTGTGCAGTGCCATATCCACAATAGAATAAGCCATTGGGTTAGTGTCTTGCAATGCAGGTACAGTAAAAAGATAATAAAGTGTGGTGCTGCCCGGCATAGGTACCGCTAAGGCCGATTGTGTTGATGATCCATGGCCAAACAAACCCGTTCCGTTTGGCATTATAGAATGCGTGCGATCCCATACATTTACGCCATCAGAATAAAACAACAGGTTGCCGCTGGCATCGCTCATGGTGGTGCATCCTTCGCCAGTAGTAAGCATTCCACCGTTTATGGCCATAGGTGGGTTGGCGCTAAAGTTTATGCCTGCATTATATCCAAAATACCAGTTGTTGGCCTGGTTTTGCGCCCGCATTGTATTTATAAAAAGTATTGAGATTAAAGTGATATAAACTCTTTTCATATTGTTGTTGGGATCAGATAAGATATTGTACGAATGTACGGGATTGTGCAACAACCACTCTAAAGAAAGCATTGTTTGTTATTTCAGTATTCGCAGTTTCTCCTTTTTAGAAGCACTTCGCTAACCCTCCACCAAATCCACAACAAAACTCACCTACACACTCGCCTCTTCCAAAAACTTTTTTCTTTAGTAAAATTACTGTGGCACCCCCAGCATCTCATCAAACGTTTCTGTTGCTACAGTATAAACCTCCTAGGTTTTAAAAACCTAGGAGGTTTATTTTCGGTTAAATATCCATCTCTAAAATAAACTTATCACTCAGAGGTAACTGATGCGCATACCTGAAATTGTCTGCTCCATCAAACCACATTAAAACCTCACTTCGATTAATCTTTGTTTTTCTCTTGTCTAAAAACGAATGATAGGAAGAGAATTTCCAATCCGCTGGATGTTTTACAAAACCATGATGCACTGGGTTTAAATGAATGTACTTAATAAGTTGAATGAAGTAGTCGTTTGTTTCAACTCTTTTTCTTTTGAAACGATGATTAAATAAACTTCCCCTTCGATCAAATTTTTTGTTTTATGCCTTTGTATAAGCATTAAATAAATTTGATAAACGTTTCGATAAATCTATTTCTTTGGATGCTTCTTCATTGTTTAAACCTCCGAGGTTTTTAGAAACCTCGGAGGTTTGCTGCGACTGATCTTCCTTAACCTGAATAAAGAAATGAAAATGATTTGGCATCATGCAATAAGCAAAAGTGTTTACAAAAGGATCAATATGCTGAATATATTTCTCAAGGAAGTAATAATAATTTTCATCGCTTCTAAACAATGCATCGCTGCCGTTTGCATGATTATAAATGTGATAATAACAATCGGGTTCTAAAGGAGGTAATGCCTGAGACATTGGTTGAAGTTTGTTTTATTTTTCACTTGTTAATTCGCTAATTAAACCTCGGAGGTTTGTGTGATTAACTTACTGTGGCACCCCCAGCATCTCATCCAAAGTTGTGGTAGCAATTGAATGATAGCCCGGCCTTGCCCTGGCATAAATTGCTTTTGCCTTTTCTTTGCCAGATGGAGTTTTTATTAGATCGCCATAGAGCGGTCGTAAAAATTTGCGTCTTCCTACATTCATCAAAAATTGATCGAGGGTTAAATCCGCTGCTGAATAATTGCTGCTGATACAATGCCGCAACCAGTCGCAAAGAATTTCTGAATTACCACTTTCGGTAAATTGAAATTGTGCATCCAAAGATTTCATTTGCTCAGTTGTAAGTTCGTTGGGCATGGCACGTAAAAACTGCAACCAGTGGTGTGTGGTCCAACCTTGAGTATTGATTTTTGCTGGCGATGTTCCTTTCATAAAATCATTAGCAGCTGCTTTTGCCTTATCTAATTCAGCAGAAGTTACAATTGGAAAATTAGCAGGCAATCCAGGACTATACACCCATTCTTGTATGTGCAAATTGTTTTTGAGTGCGGTGTCACTTTTGATAAGTTCTTTATCAAGATATGCCAGAAACATTTCAGTGGTCATGCTGTGAAAAGCATTTTCGGTAAAATATTTTTTTAAGAACAAATCCCATTTATCACGACCCACCGTTTGTTCTATACTGGTTAGAAAGAATCTTCCTTTCTCATACGCAATATCACTCACGCCCTCATCCGGATCACGTCCTTTAAGGTTGAGATAAAGATGTGTGTCAGGATTTTTATCTCCTAAATCCGCGATGGTACCATCAAGATCGCCTTTCCCCAGAACGGTTAACATATCTGCATAGTCTTTACCAAATAATTTTTCCATAATGCGTGTTTCAAAATACACGGTAAAGCCTTCATTGAGCCAGAAATCGTTCCAGGTTGCATTGGTAACTAAGTTGCCGCTCCAGCTATGTGCTAATTCATGCGCTATCAATGCAACTAATGAACGATCGCCAGCCAGAATAGTAGGAGTTGCAAAAGTGAGCCGTGGGTTTTCCATTCCCCCAAAAGGAAAACTTGGAGGCAATATCAACACATCATAACGGCCCCAGGCATAAGGGCCATACAATTCTTCGGCTGCTGCAATCATGCGCGGTATATCAACTAATTCGTTGGCAGCTTTTGGCAATGTTACCGGTTCGGCAAAAACACCACTGCGATTATCATACGAGTGAAATTTTAAATCGCCTACTGCCAATGCCATCAGGTAAGATGGGATAGGCTGTGGCATATGAAAATGATAGACACCATCTGAATGCAGTAGCGTATCGTTTTCAGCGCTCATCACTGCCATTAAATTGGGTGGGCATTGGATGGTTGCATCGTAGGTAAATCTTATTCCCGGACTGTCCTGTAAAGGAATCCAAGTACGTGCCAGTATGGCTTCGCTATGTGTAAATAAAAAAGGTTGCTTGCCTCCGGCAGTTTGTGCAGGACTCAACCACTGCACTGCACCACCTTCGGCAGATGTAGTGTATTCAATATTTACTTTTTGGGTTTCCGGTTTAATGGCCACAATTAATTCCTGACCAAGAATAGCAACAGCAGGTTTCATCTCAAAGGTGGTAATACTATTCTCATCCAAAGTGATCGCAATAATATTCAGGTCACGTGTATCCAGATGTAAGTTGTTTCCTTTTGCAATATTTTCAATAGTGAGTGTGGCTTTACCTGCGAGCTGCTTTTTTTCAAAATCAACTTTTAAATTGAGATCAAGATGTTTGACAACAGCCTCATTCGGTTTCGCAAACGAGTGCTCATCATTAACGGTTATGTTTTCTGTGTTTTCAGAATTTTTTTTTGCAGATTGGTTGCAACCAACAACCATCACAAGCAAGAGTGCTAAATATTTTTTCATAAGTAAGAGAGTCAGCGAATCTACTGTGAAATTTTTAGTTACTGCTTTCAGTTAGCAATAAAATTTGTTTTGCAAAAAAATAACTCTATTCATCTTTTTAAAAATAAAATTTTGATTAGTTATTTGCTTTAACAAATAAACTACCTGCGCTCATCGGTTACATTAGATGTGATACTTTTGTTGAAGCAATAAAAAACAAATTATATGAAATCATCATTACTTTTCTTTATTTTGATTATTTGCAACAGTAATCAAGTTTTAAGTCAACCTATTTTTCTTGCGCAGGGAGCTAAAGCATCTTTTTATTCTTACACACCCATCGAAGATATTATTGCTAACTCGCAAAGTATGACATCGGTATTAAACATTACTACTAATGAAATTGCATTTAATGTTCCCATCACCACATTTCAATTTAAAAAAGCGCTGATGAGAGAACACTTCAACGAAAAATATATTGAGAGTGATAAATATCCTAATGCAACCTTTAAAGGTAAAGTGAACGAAACCATCGATTGGACCAAAGATGGCAGCTATGATATTACCGCCATCGGAATTTTTTCGATACATGGAGTTGACAAGGAACACACCGAAAAAGGAAAGGCAACTATTAAAGAGGGAAAAATTAATATCATTTCTGAATTTAAAGTAAGTGTGAAAGATCATAAAATAACTATTCCAAAAATTGTTAATACCAATATAGCTGAAGTAATTGAAGTTAAAGTCAATGCTGATTACAGCCCTTATAAAAAAGAAAAATAATATTTTATGAAGAAAACTTTTACGCTCGTATTATCCATACTCATCGGTAGTAATGCTTTCGCACAAGACGATATCAGCAAACTATTAAATGAGGCTCCTCCACCCAAACAAAAAGTAGAAGCCACCTTTAAAACAACACGCATCATTAATTTACAAAGCAACGAAACGGTTCATAAACGAACACTTGATGTGAGAATAGGACATCGGTTTGGATCAATGGGTAAAAACAGTGGAGGCAACTCTCATAACTTGTATGGCTTTGATGTTTCGTCTGATATTAGAATTGCATTCGAATACGGGATTACTGATGATTTAACTGTAGGGTTTTCACGATCGAAGCGCGAAGAAAACCTGGAAGGTTTGTTGAAATACCGTTTGATTCAACAAACTACCGACAATAAAATCCCTTTATCAATTACGCTTTTTGGTAGTATGATTTACACTCCCAAATCAGATCCAAATGGTATTTATTCGGTAGATGGCGAAGAAAATGCAAAAGCCAGGGAGCAGATCAGGCGTATATCTTATGTTTCACAAATTATACTTGCCAGAAAATTTTCATCCGCATTTTCATTTGAATTAGTGCCTACTTATATTCATCGCAATTTTGTTTTAAATCCGGAAGATGACAACGGCATTTTTGCACTGGGTGCTGCAGGTAGAGTTAAGATTACCCGTGGATTGGCTTTTATTGCCGATTATGTTTATAATTTTTCAGCATTAAGAAAACCAGACAATGATTTTGGCTATTACAATCCGCTGGGAGCTGGCATCGAAATCGAAACTGGTGGCCATGTATTCAGCATTATGTTCACTAATTCTGCCGGTATTATCGAAAGCGAATTTATTCCGTTCACCACCGAAACCTGGTCAAAAGGTGGCTTTCGATTTAGCTTTAACATTTCCAGAAACTTCTCACTTTAACTTCCATTTTTGATAAGCAATTTTTAAAAAGCAATACGAATGTTACAAAGTGCAGCAGCTCAGCAAACACAAAACATTATATCTGATAGTGTTGTTCATACTTCCTCAAAACCATTTCGGTTTAATGATGTGGAAAGCCAGGATACCACCGAAGAAGTGGTGATTGCTCCTCAACGTATCGAATTATTTACCGAACATTTACTCAAGCCTCATTCCGGAAGGGCAGAGCCTTTCAATGTTTTTACATTAGACTGGTTTACCATCGTACTGCTAGGGTTGATTGTGCTACTCACTTGGTTTAAAGTGTTTTTTATTCGCATTTTTTCCCAATTGTGGAATGCTTTTTTTAGCCTTACCACCACCAATCAAATAGTGAGAGATGAAAGCGTTTTGTTGCAACGCGCTTCATTGATACTCTCAATTATTGCTTATTTTGTTTCGGGATTATTTGTTTATCAGGTAAGCATGGTAATGAACTGGAACCATCCGCTATTGCCAGGAGGGTTTAACCGTTTTATTTTGTTTGCACTCCTTATTGCATTAGCTTATTCCATTAAAATGATTTTTCTTCGCTTTCTCAGCGTAGTTTTTAAAGTTGAAAAACCTGCAGCCACTTATATTTTCAATGTGTTTCTGGTCAACATGGTAATTGGTCTATTACTCTTTCCGGCCATTATACTTATTGCTTATCTGCCGGCCGAATTTCGGTATGGAATAGTAATTACCACTGTTTTGGTTTTAGCCGCTTTGCTTGTTTATCGTCTCATACGGGCAGTTGGCATTGGGTTAACCATTCAGCGTTTCTCACTCTTTTATTTGTTTTTATACATTTGCAGCTTCGAAATAGCCCCTCTGTTAATCATTTACAAACTGGTGACATTGTAAAAGGGGTGTTTTGAAGATTACCATTTTAAACACAGCAGCCCTTTGAAAGTAAAAACGATACTCATTACTCAGGCAAAACCTGAGTCCGAAAAATCTCCTTACACCGACCTTTCAAAGAAGTATAACCTGAAAATTGATTTCAGGGCTTTTATACATATTGAAGGAATTCCGGCCGGAGTTTTTAGAAAAGAAAGGGTGAATATGGCTGAACACAATGCCGTAATTCTTACTAGCCGACATGCTGCTGATCACTTTTTTAGAATGTGTACAGAGATGCGCATAACCAATATTGAGGAAATAAAATATTTCTGTATATCTGAGTCTACCGCATTTTATTTACAGAAGTACATTACCTATCGTAAGCGTAAAATATTTTATGGCAAGCAAAACATCAAAGATTTGATGGATGTGATGAAGAAGCATAAAAAGGAAAAGTTTTTGCTTCCTTGTTCTGATATTGCTAAACAAGAAATTGCTGATGCGCTTACTGCAAACAATTTTAATTTTACAAAAGCAACCATCTATAAAACAGTAGCCAGCGATTTAAGCGACTTGGCTGATGTGAAATACGATATGCTGGTTTTCTTCAGCCCTGCGGGCATCACTTCTCTTTTCAAAAATTTTCCTGACTTTAAACAGAACACTACTTTGATTGCTGCTTTTGGACAAACCACTTCACAAGCAGTGCTTGAAGCCGGACTGCGTTTGGATATTCAGGCTCCGGTACCTGAAGCTCCATCAATGACCATGTCCATTGAGAATTATCTCAAAAAGAATAGTAAATAATTTTAATTTACATGCATTGGAACGCTCCTTTTCATTCCCAAAATCTGAAAAGCTAAAAAGCCTTAAGCTGATTGAACAGCTTTTTGCTGATAGTAATAGTCTCAACAAATTTCCCTTTAAACTTTTGTGGATTAAAATACTGCCTGAAAATAACTTTCCGGTTAAAGTGTCTTTTGCCGTTTCGAGCCGCAGAATTAAATCTGCCGTAAAACGCAACCGAATAAAAAGGTTGATGCGCGAGAGTTATCGATTAAATAAAAATACTTTGTTAGAGTGCTGCAATAAAAAGCAAATTGGTTTGGCAATGATGTTTATGTACAATGGAAACGACCTCATCTCTTACTCAGAAACACAAGAGAAAATAATTTTACTTTTACAACGTTTAATTAACTTCCATGAGCAGGCTACTGAATAATTTATTAATTGCATTGGTACGGTTTTACAAATACGCCATATCGCCTTATCTGCCTAATGCCTGCCGATACACTCCTACTTGTGCAGAATATGGCATGGAAGCATTGCGCAAGCATGGCCCGGCAAAGGGTTTGTGGCTCACCTTAAAACGTTTCTTGTCGTGCAACCCCTGGGGTGGACATGGTTATGATCCTGTTCCATAGTTTCGGTTACGAATTAACGAATCAGTTACGAATATTACGAATTCAAAAAAATGAAAAAAATTTCAATAAAAATTAAATTGTTGGTTGTCACATTGGTGGCTTCCATTGGAATATGGTCTTTCACCGCAAGTGATGAGTACTTTGAAATATCGCGCAACATCGACATATTTACTACGCTGTTTCGCGAATTAAATATTTATTATGTAGATAAAACCGACCCCGAAGATTTGGTGCGCAAAGGAATTGATTCTATGCTCGAAAATCTGGATCCCTACACACAGTTTATCCCTGAGTCAGAAATTGACGATTATCGTTTTATGACCACCGGTCAGTATGGAGGTGTGGGTGCTTTGATTGGTCAGCGTGGCGATAGCGTAATTATTACCGATCCTTATGAAGGATTTCCTGCACAGAAGGCAGGCATAATGGCCGGTGATATTATTAAAGAAATAAACGGACAGAAAGCGATTGGAAAACGATCGGACGAAGTGAGCAAGATGTTGAAAGGGCAACCAAATACTTCTCTCACGGTTGTTATACAACGTCCGGGTGAAGCCAACCCGATTACTAAAACCATTATGCGTGAAGAGATTCAAATCAAAAATGTTCCTTTTTACGGAATGTTGGACGAGCATACCGGTTACATTCGGTTGAGCAGCTTTACGGATGATGCAGGTGCGGAAGTAAAAGAAGCATTGACTGCTTTAAAAACAAAAAATAAACTGGAAGGTGTCATACTGGATTTGCGTGGCAATCCGGGAGGACTATTGAACGAAGCAGTAAATATTGTAAACGTTTTTATTGACCGTGGACAGGAAGTGGTGAGTACACGAGGTAAAGTAAAGGAGTGGGATAAAGTTTATAAAGCGTTAAACAATTCAGTGGACACACAAGTTCCATTAGCGATTTTGGTAAACAGCGGTTCTGCCTCTGCTTCCGAAATTGTTTCGGGTAGTTTACAGGATTTAGATCGGGGAATTGTTATTGGTCAACGCACTTTTGGAAAAGGATTGGTGCAAACCACACGCCCGCTTTCTTACAACACGCAACTAAAAGTAACCACTGCTAAATATTATATCCCAAGCGGACGTTGCATACAAGCATTGGATTACACACATCGTAATGCAGATGGCAGTGTAGGCAAAGTACCTGATTCATTAATCAATGAATTTAAAACCAAGGGCGGCCGAAAAGTATTTGATGGTGGAGGCATTACACCTGATATTGCAACTGAACAACTGAGCTTCAGCAGTGTTTCACAAAGTCTGGTGGGTAAATATTTGATTTTTGATTATGCCACCATTTATCGTCAAAAGCATCCGACCATTGCACCCGCAAAATCTTTTAGATTGGACGATGCTGGCTACGAAGATTTTGTAAGTTTTTTGAGCAACAAAGATTATGACTACATAACCGAAAGCGAGAAAAAATTAATTGAACTCAAAGAAGATGCCGAGAAGGAAAAATATTTTGACGCTATTAAAGCAGATTACGATGACCTGCACAAAAAACTGTTGCATGATAAAACAGCTGATTTAAAAACGCACAAAAAAGAAATCAAAGAACTGTTAGAAAACGAAATTGTGAGCCGTTATTATTATCAGAATGGCCGCATAGAAAATGGTTTTGATTATGATCCGGATATTTTGTTGGGCTTAAAAGCGCTAAAGGATCCTGCTGTTTTTTCGGCCATTAAGAATCGGACTTATAAAAACTGATACGCTATATCGTATTGAATTATTTAATTAAATAATGAATTTATTCTCAACCAATAAATATTCCCGGCAGATCTATTTGTCGGGAATTTTTTTATTGGTCATCGGGCTTCCGCTTTCCATGTTTTTAATGAGCATCGCGCAATTTGTTTTGTTAGGCGCATGGCTTTTAGACGGAAATATTGTTGTTAAATTAAAACCTGTTTTTCGCAGCCCTGTTTTTTGGGTGCTTGCCGGTGTTTATTTAATGCACCTGTTGGGATTAATTTATACTACTGATTACGATTATGCTTTTCGTGATTTGAGAATCAAATTACCACTCCTGCTGCTGCCCCTGCTATTTATTTCGTCCGATCCATTAGAAAAAAAATATTTTGATTGGGTACTCAAAATATTTATTGCAGCTGTAATCACCTCTTCAATCATCAGCATTGCTGTCTATGCAGGATTGATTCACAAAGAACTGCATGATATTCGCGACATCTCCATTTTTATTTCTCACATCAGGCTTGCTTTATTGGTTTGTGTGGCTGTTACGTGTTGCATTTATTTTTTCAGGATATATACTTCAGCTAAAATCAGAATCCTCTTAATACTAATCATTATCTATTTAATCAGCTTTCTTATTTTGTTGGAATCACTCACCGGCCTTTCGGTATTAATGTGTTTGGCTACACTTATGCTGTACCATTATCTGTTTAAACAATCGAGATTGATTGGCGTTATTGGTTTTGTAGTGATTACAGCAATGTTATTTATTGGTGCCACTAAATTTTATCAATTCGTTTTTGTTGACTCCATCAAACAAGTAACTATCAACTACCAACAGCTACCACAAAAAACGGCATTAGGAAATACTTATGTTCACGATGCGAGTAAGCATGATATCGAAAACGGTAATTTGGTTTGGGTTTATGTGTGTGAAAAAGAATTAGACAGCGCCTGGAATAAGCGCAGCCGGTTTTTATACTCTGGTAAAGATGAAATGGGTCAGTATATTAATCATACGTTGATTCGTTTTCTGGCGTCTAAAAATCTTACACGCGATGCAGCCGGAGTTAATCAATTAAGCAATACCGAAGTTCGTGCCATTGAAACAGGAATTGCCAATGCTAAGGATCAAAACTTGAGTGATGTGGGTTCAAGAATGCATCAGCTAGCCTGGGAATATCGCCAGTATTATTACAATGGAAATCCATCCGGACACTCGGTAGTACAGCGATTTGAGTTTTGGAAAACTGCAGTCTATATTATCTCCAAACATCCATTGATTGGCGTTGGAACGGGCGATGTGCAAAAGGCATTTGATGTTGCTTATGATGAAACCGATTCAAAGTTGGATAAAGGAAACCGATTCAAATCTCACAATCAATATTTAAGTTTGGCTGTTACTTTTGGTATTTGCGGGGGCATTTATTTTATTTTTAGCCTTTTTTTTCCAATCCTTTCGCTTAAAAAACCTAGCTTCCTCTACAGCTCGTTTTTACTCATTGCATTGCTCTCCATGTTAACGGAAGATACGCTTGAAACACAGGCTGGAGTTACCTTCTTTGCTTTTCTTAACGTGTTTTTTTTCACACAAAACAGCAAATACCCTGAAATGAAGAATTGATTTTCGCTTAAAAATTTTGACCTTTCGCCCTTATTTATAATTATTAAATTGCTCAAACTGTATATTGCACCGTTACTGAAGTGTGGTTCATTGATTTAAATGAGTATAGAAGCCGAAAAACTTTTTTTTGAAGCCCGTACAAAAGCGGATGGTGGGCAAGCAGGTATTGCTGCCAGCTTGCTCTACGATCTCATTGCGCGCTATCCCGATTTCGGTAAAGCGCATTCATTGCTCGGCATTATTTACCTTATTTCGTTCGAAGATCATGCAATAGCTGAAACCTATTTTAAACAGGCAATGACATTGACTCCGGCCTACAGCGCTACTTATTTAAATTATGCAGAATTGTTGCTTTCGCAGGAAAGGTATGCAGAACAAGTGGCAGTGCTCAATAAAGGTTTGGAAACATCCGGTATTGATAAAGACAAAGCCTACCATCTTTTTGGATTGATGCACGAACGCCAGCAACAATTTGATGATGCATTGGAAAATTTTCAAAAAGCCATTATGCATTCTTTAGACGATGATGATATTTTGAAATATCAAAAAGCAACTGAAAGATGCTTGATGAAAAAAAGAATGTAGACAAAGGTTACTTTGCGTCATACTGAACTTGTCTCAGCATGACAGCCATTACTATTGATAATATTTTTTTGTGAAATGATAAATATTAAAATTTTTCTTTTCTATTTCAATATTTAACTCTGCGCCCAATTTTTTAATACTGATGTTTTGCATTCGCTGATTTTGAATGATGCGATAAGCATGTTCTGCCATCATTGCAATAAGGGTTTCGGGTTGCCTGTTTTTTTGATGCGAAATTATTTTATCAATCAGCTCAGCCATGCCTTCTCCTCTATTGGCTACTGTTTTTAAAACAGGCACCTGCCAATTGCTTACAGGTTTTTCGTGCAAGGCAGCTGTTATGTTTTTCATCATGTGGTTTGCACCTTCACGGTCCGATTTATTGATCACAAAAATGTCGGCAATTTCCATAATGCCTGATTTAAGTGCCTGTATATCATCACCTGCTTCGGGAACCAAAATCACCATTGTTGTATCAGCCAAAGAGGCAATCTCCACTTCTGATTGCCCAACACCCACAGTCTCCACAAAAATGTAATCGAATTTTGCGGCACGCAGCACATCGGTTATCTCAACTGTTTTTGCTGCCAGTCCGCCTAAAGCACCGCGTGTGGCAAGCGATCGTATATAAACCCGCTCATCATTAAAATGTTCCGACATGCGTAACCTATCACCAAGCAACGAACCTTTTGTAAATGGCGATGTGGGGTCAACCGCAAGTACTGCAATTTGCAGTATTGCATTTTGATTCAACAATGTTTTGATGACAGCATTCAGCAATGTGCTTTTGCCGGCTCCGGGAGGTCCGGTAACTCCAATTAATGGAATAGATCGATTGATATTAAGTGATGAAAGCAAATCATGATAACCTTCCGCTTCATTTTCGACCAACGAAATGCATCGTGCTAAAGCCTTGCGATTACCCAGTTGTAATTGTTCGCTCAATTCGCGTTTTTCCATCAGGCAAGAAAAATTCTTCTAATTAATGATAAATATTTCACTTGCCAGCAAAACGTTTATTCACTTCATTCCAGTTCACCACATTCCAAAAAGCAGCAATATAATCTGCACGTAAATTCTGATATTTTAAATAATAAGCATGTTCCCAAACATCTAATCCTAACAAAGGAGTTCCTTTAATTTCCGCAACTTCCATCAACGGATTATCTTGATTTGCTGTTGAACAAATTTCCAACTTACCACTATTGTTTTTAATTAACCAAGCCCATCCCGAACCAAAACGCGATTTGGCTGCGTCATTAAATTTTTTCTTGAATTCGTCCATTGAACCAAATGTTGCAATGATTGCTTCGTTAATAACACCACTTGCATTTCCTCCACCGGGTGTCATTATTTGCCAGAACATCGAATGGTTATAATGTCCTCCACCATGATTTCGAATAGCGACAGGATAGCTGTTGATTTTCTGAAACATTTTTTCTAAAGAGGTTTCGGTTATTTTACTAGCAGCAATTGCTTCATTCAATTTATCTACATACACTTTGTGATGTTTGTCGTGATGTATCTGCATGGTGAGCGTATCAATATACGGCTCCAAAGCATTATAATCGTATGGCAAAGGTGGCAATGTAAAAATAGCAGCATCAACATTTAGTAATCCAAAATCATTGGCGCTCAATTGAGAGGCGGCTAATGTTCCGATTGCAATTAACCCACTCTTGCGAATAAACGTTCTTCTGTTTTGTGGTGTGTCCATAAACTTTTTATTTAGTTGTAATTATTCGAGTTGAACTAACACCTGATTTTTATCTACAGTGGTTCCTTTTTTAATTGATATTTTTTTAACCGTTGCGTCAGCTACTGCCTTTAATGCGTTTTCCATTTTCATGGCCTCCAAAACAATAAGTGTATCTCCCTTATTAATCTTATCTCCTTCTTTTACCAAAATATCTAAAACCAATCCGGGCATTGGAGCTTTAAGATCATTTACTTTTAAAGTAGTGAGCTCATCCATTCCCAGTTCATGCAATAAATCATCTAACTTATCTTTTAAAGAAACAGTGCAAATTTTTTGGTTAACTAAAAACTTATAGGTTTTGTTTTTACTATCCACTTCCATCACCTCTACATTAATTGATTTATTATTAATGATAAGATGAAAAGTGCCTGGGCGAATCTCCTTTAAGTCAATATCCTGTTCTTTATCATTTAATAAAATACTTTCTAACTTTCTTTCGATAACAAAATCATGACGGCTATTAACTTGGGCTTTCATACTAAAAATTGAGGTTTTAAATAGCTAACAAAAGTATAAAAACAATGGCTCGTTAATAAATCTCGCCATTACTAGCCAAACCCAGCTATAGGCTAACTACATTTGTTTCTGTGATGCAAAGAAAAATTCGTTTCCCAAAAAGAATTTCTGTTTCGCTTATTTGCATGATACTTTTATTTGCGATTGGAGTTATAATCAACATCAAACAGAAAGAGAATCAGCTTAATTTTAAAAAACAAACTGAAAAAACTCAAAAGCTATTTATACGAAATGAAGTCGAAGTTGAATTGCTATTTGATTCCGTTTTGGCTTCCTATAACAGGAGTCACTTAAACAACAAGTGGTTTTTAGACAATAAAACTCGTCAACCATCAGGGTTAAGCTATTTTGTATTTGAAGGCAGCCAGCTGTTTTTTTGGTCCGACAATCATATACTACTTTCCATTTCTGATGTTGGTAATTGGCAAAATCATCAACTAGTATACTTCAAAAATGGTTGGTATCAGGTATTTAAAAGAGCAACAGGAACTACCACACTAGTTGGCCTTTACCTGGTAAAAAATCAATACGCTTATCAAAACAAATATATCATTAACAGATTTAATCCCACGCTAAAGCTTCCGGATAATGCTGAGATTATTGTGAATAGCAAGGAAAAAACCTATTCAATAAACAATTCTGCAGAACAGTATATTTTCTCCATCCGTTTTGACAATAAGGCAGGTGAAAATCAAGCTTTCCCATTTGCTGCAATTGCCTTTGGGTTGGGCATGTTATGTCTTTTTATTTTGCTGTTAGATTTCGTTGTTTTGATGGGTCGCATTCGCAGTGGATGGGGCCTATTAATTTTTGTAATTGTTTTATTACGTCTTTGGATGGGTGCTTCTCACTTTCCTAGCGCACTCTATGAAACACCTCTTTTCAGCCCCAATTATTATGCAAGCTCATACCTCTTAAATTCAATTGGCGACTTGCTTACAGGAAGCCTACTATTATCACTCATTGTAATATATGCCTACCTCTATTGTTCAGGTATGGTATTATTTCGAATAGAAAAATTACCTAAAAAGAGATGGTCAGTTATTATCCTTTTTCTTTTGACACTCACTTTTCTTTTTTCGGTACTTATCAATTATATACTTAGTGGATTAATTATCAATTCTCAAATATCATTCAACATTAACAACGTATTTGAACTGTCAACATTTAGTATTATTGGAATTATAATTATAGCCATACTGCTATTTTCATTTTACCTGATTTGCGATGGCTGTGTACTCTTTATTCAAAAAACACATATCAGCACAGGCTTTGTTTTTATACTGTTCTTGATTTCTCAGGGAATATTTCTCATTCTACTTATTTTTTTACGCGACACCGATTTCTTTATTAATTATGGAGTAAGTTCCTTTTTGCTTGCCAACTTCCTCATGCTATTTATCCACTATGTGCGCAGCACATCGCGAAGACTTTTTTCCTTCACCCGATCACTATTAGTGGTGTTTGGATTTTCGTTGTATGCAGCACAAATAATTTATGCTTTTAACCAAACACGCGAGCGAGATAAGCGATTATTGCTAGCATCAAAGCTTGAAAACGAACAAGATCTTGTAGCTGAATATTTATTTGACAATGCAGCAAAAAGAATGGAGCAAGACACGTTCCTAATCCGTTTTCTAACAAATGGATTGCAGGAATTACAACACAATCCAGGTTTAGAAGAAGAAACAAACAGTAGACTTTTGCGACTATACTTTAGCGGCTATCTGGGTAAATATGATGTTCAACTTAAATATTTTAATACTGACGATATACCCATCAACAATATTGGCGATCCGGGTTGGAACATTGATTTGCTTAAGCAGAAAATTAACGGTAATGGAATTTCAACAAACAGCAGTAAGCTATTTCTTTTAGAGAATCAGTATGGTAGAATTCGTTATTTATCACTACTCCCTTTATTTAACGATGAAGGTGAAGGTGGATATTTGTCAGCCGAACTAAATGCCCGATTCAAACAGGGTGAGAGCGGCATGCCAGAACTGCTGATTAGTGATGTACTAAACCGGCAAACGGATATTACCAACTATTCATACGCCCGATATAATTATGGAACCTTAGTCAGCCAGGCAGGAGCATATAATTATGCGCTCACTGCTTCTTCCTATGCTAAATACATAGAAGGAAATCAGCCGTTTCACTTTGAAACATTTAACCGTTATTCTCATTTGTTTTATAAATCAAGCAATGGCGGATTAATAATTTTAAGCATTTATAATCTGGGGGCGTTGGTATACATAACATTGTTTTCATATGTATTTACCTTCTTTAGTTTATTATTTTTAATAATCTACTTATTAATACGAGGCAGCAATTTTGGATTTAAAATGTTTCAGAATTTTAAAGGCAGAATTCAAATCACTATTGTTTCAATTGTAGTTGCCTCATTGATACTTGTTGGAAGTACAACCATTGCTTACATTATTCGCAACTATACAAACGCACAAAACGAACGCATTAAAGAAAAACTAAATTCATTAATTGTACTCCTTGAAAATGAAATAGGAGAACGAAAAAACTTTGGTGCAGAAATTACTGACGACCTTGCCTTTTCATTTAATCAACTAGCTCACACACTTGGTTTGGATTTTAATATTTACAGTCCATCAGGCTATCTTCTGTTTACTTCGCAACCCACCATTTATGAACAAGATATTCTTGCACCTTTAATGAATCGCAACGCCTTAACTCAACTAATGAGCAATCAAAAGGCCATTTATACACAGGATGAAAAAATTGGGTCGCTTAGTTATATTGCAGCGTATGAACCTTTGCGAAATAGCAATAACCAGTCCATTGGCTATTTGAATTTCCCCTATTTTGCCCGTGAGTCAGATCTAAAAAAGGAGATCAGTTCGTTTCTTGTAGCGCTAATAAATATTTATGTGTTACTTTTTTCCTTTGCTATAATAGCCACATTTTTTATCTCCAACAGAATAACTCGGCCTTTAAAAATTATTCAGCTTGGTTTAAAGCGCACTACTCTTAGCAAAAGCAATGAGCCCCTAATTTGGAAACGTAAGGATGAAATTGGCTCGCTGGTAAATCAATATAACCGAATGGTAGAAGAACTTCAGGTGAGTGCCGAGAAGATTGCAAAAACCGAACGCGAAAGTGCATGGAGAGAAATGGCCAAACAGGTAGCGCATGAAATAAAAAATCCATTGACACCAATGAAACTAAATGTGCAACATTTACAGCGCGCCTGGGTTGACAAACATCCTAATCTTGATCAAATGTTTGAACGCATTTCGCAAACACTAATCGATCAAATAGAATCGCTTTCCTCTATTGCAAACGCGTTTTCTGATTTTGCAAAAATGCCTAAAGTTGAAACAGTTAAACTCAATCTTGAACACATACTTCAAACCACTATTAATTTATACAACGATGCTGAAAACCATCAAATAGTCTATAACGGTTCTGAAGAAAACCATTGGATTGTGCTTGCAGATAAAGATCATTTGCTACGAATATTTGCTAACCTTATTAAGAATGCTATTCAGTCAATACCCCTGAATAAAAAAGGGATCATCGAAATAAAAGTAGTGACCGAAAGAGCTCATTTCATAGTCTCCATTAAAGATAATGGAACGGGGATTTCCTCTGATCAGACAGATAAAATTTTTGTACCCAATTTTACTACCAAAACTGGTGGAACAGGTCTTGGTCTCGCCTTGGTTAAAAACATGGTAGAAAGCATGGATGGTTCCGTTTGGTTTGATACGAATGAAGGAAACGGCACTACCTTTTTCGTAAAGTTGCTTCGTTATAAGGAGACTCTTGAATCCTAATTAATGAGTACCGAATAATTGAATTATTTTTGCTCACATTCCCTAAAATTCTATGCAGCGTCCCATTAGAGTATTAATTGCAAAAGTTGGTTTAGATGGTCACGACCGTGGCGCAAAAGTGATTGCCTCTTTTCTTCGCGATGCAGGCATGGAGGTTATCTATACTGGCTTACGCCAAACACCCGAAATGGTAGTGAATGCTGCCTTGCAGGAAGATGTGGATGTGATTGGCGTAAGTATTTTATCAGGTGCACATATGACCGTTTTTCCGCGCATACTTTCTTTGATGAAAGAAAAAGAGTTAACCGATGTATTGCTTACGGGAGGAGGAATAATTCCGGATGCTGACATGAAAAAATTGCAGGCGATGGGCTGTGGAACACTTTTTCCTCCGGGTACCGAAACAAAAAATATTGTTGCTTACATCACTGAATTTGTAAAAGCAAACAGAAAGTTTTGAGAAATACTAAAAGATGAATTTTGAATAATGAAGGTCGAAGTATAAAACCGTAAACTGAAAACCATAAACTAAAATGTACGAAAACATACTAACAAAAATAAAAGATGAAATATGCATCATCACTATCAATCGTCCTGATAAATTAAATGCCCTCAATAAAAACACCATTGCAGAAATTGGCAAAGCAGTTAAAGCAGCAGAAGCGGATACTGCTATTAAAGGCATTATTTTAACGGGAAGTGGAAGCAAAGCCTTTGTGGCTGGTGCCGACATTTCTGAATTTGCCGACTATACTTTAGAAGAAGCACAACAACTTTCTTCGCATGGACACGATGTTTTTAACAGCATTGAAAATTGCTCAAAGCCTGTTATTGCTGCCGTAAACGGATTTGCTTTAGGTGGTGGATGTGAGGTGGCCATGTCTTGTCACTTTCGTGTAGCAAGTAACAACGCAAAGTTTGGTCAGCCTGAAGTTAAACTTGGATTAATACCCGGTTATGCCGGAACACAGCGGCTGCCTCAATTGATTGGTAAAGGAAAAGCAATGGAGTTATTGATGACTGCTGATATGATAAATGCTGATGAAGCTTTACAACTTGGGATGGTAAATTATGTTACTACTCCCGAAACCTTAATGGATAAATGTTTTGAAATTTTAAACAAGATCAAACAACAGGCACCTATCGCTATTGCTAAAACCATTCATTGTGTAAATGCTCATTATGATAAAAATAAAAACGGTTACAGTGAAGAAATTAAAAGTTTTGGTGAGTGCTTTGCAACAGCTGATTTTAAAGAAGGCGCACAGGCATTTTTAGACAAGCGCAAACCGGTGTTTAAAGGAAATTAAAAAAAGTGGCAGTAAGTAGAAAGATAAAATTTAGTAACACAACCTCATCGCAAATAAAATATGCGTTGTGATGAAAGCAGTTCGCATTGTTGTAAGTGGAAAAGTGCAAGGGGTCTTTTTCAGAAAATTTACTAAGAACCAAGCGGACAAGTTGGGCGTTAAAGGATTTGTACAAAATATGCATGGCGACACTGTTTATATTGAAGCAGAAGCAAACGAAGAAATATTGGAACAATTTATTAACTGTTGCAAACAAGGTTCTCCATCGTCAACAGTTGAAAAAATAACCGTGAACGAAATAACATTTATAGGCTTTAAGCAATTTATCATTCGGCATGGAGATTAAAAGGATAAAAACAAAACCCGAAATACAAAACATGAATTTCAAATCCCTACTTCCTACTTTCCAATCTCTACTTATTTGGCTACCATAAAAAAACTTGCCGGGCAAACTGCCATTTATGGTTTAAGCAGCATAGTAGGTCGCTTTCTTAATTATTTATTGGTGCCGATTTACACCCGCATTTTTGTACCTGCAGAATATGGCGTGGTGTCAGAGATGTATGCTTATGTAACATTTCTAATGGTGCTTTATACCTATGGAATGGAGACAGCTTATTTTCATTTTAGCGAAAAACATAAAAAGGGAACCAGTCAATGGAGTTCGGAAGAAGTATATAGTAATGGATTGTTTTCATTGGTTAGCAGCTCGATATTATTTTCGGGAGTATTGATTTTGTTTTCGCAAAGCATAGCTACCAAGTTGGGGTATTCAAATCATGCCAACTATATACAATGGTTTGCCTGGATACTTGCATTAGATGCCGTTACTTCTTTACCCTTTGCACGATTAAGAAGAGAGGGAAAAGCAAAACGTTTTGCAACCATTAAAATAATTAATATCCTACTCAACATTGGCTTGAATATATTTTTTCTTGTCGTTTGCCGCGACAATTATTTGAATCACACTAACAGCATTTTTAATTTTTATAAACCAGAGTATGGAGTAGGCTATGTGTTTATCAGCAATTTGATTTCAAGTTTTGTAACCATGCTCTTGCTATTGCCTGAAATGCAACACCTCCGGTTAAAATTCAACAGCGAATTATTGAAGCAAATGTTAGTGTACTCGTTTCCTTTACTTATTGCCGGTTTTGCAGGCATGATTAACGAAACGTTTGATCGTGCAGTTCTAAAATATCTGGTGGTTGACAAAACATCTGCACTGCAACAGCTAGGTATTTACAGTGCCTGCTACAAACTTTCTATTCTTATGACATTGTTTGTTCAAACATTTCGATATGCGGCTGAACCCTTTTTCTTTTCGCAACAGCATAAAGAAAACAGTAAAGAATTGTATGCACGTGTGATGAATTATTTTGTGATATGCTGTTGTGTTATTTTTTTGGTAGTGATGCTTTATCTGGATGGTATAAAATATTTTATCGGACCTCAGTATCATGCCGGATTAAAAGTGGTGCCGGTGCTATTGGTTGCCAACATGTGTTTAGGTGTATACCTGAATCTTAGTATGTGGTATAAACTCACCGGCCAAACGCGTTACGGTGCTTTCTTCTCTGTTATTGGAGCCATCATTACCATTGTATTTCTATTTCTGCTCATACCCCTACTTGGCTACCTGGGTGCAGCTTATGCTACACTTATTTGTTATGCAAGTATGATGCTGATTTCCTACTTTACCGGCCAACGGATTTATCCAATACCTTATCAATGGAAAAAACTATTGCTTTATTTTGGCGTTGCATTGGCCATTTATTTTTTGAGCGAAACCATCGACCACTTCATGGAGTTGCATAAAATGACTCGATTACTAATTAATACCTTATTAATTTTTATCTATACCGGATGGGTATATAAGAAAGAAAAATTAAAAGGTTTTGCTGCAAACAACTCGAGTGATTTAAAAACAAACTAATTTTTTTTGTGTAGGTTTGAACACCATTTTCAACTATGCATATCATTCGTAAAACATTTGCTATACTTTTTATACTGCTTATTGTAGCTGCAATAACAATTCTTATTTACCTCACTTCTCAAAAACCCCAATATGCAGGATCGGTTCAACTGAAAGGAATAAACGAAAAAGTTTCGATAACATTCGATTTTTATGGTGTGCCTCATATTTATGCAAATAACGAAGAGGATGCTTATTTTGCTTTAGGATATGTGCATGCTCAGGATCGTTTGTTTCAGATGGAAATGATTAGAAGAGTTGCCACCGGAAGACTCAGTGAAGTTTTTGGGAAAGATTTTATCAGCATTGATCATTTTTTTAAGACGCTTTGTTTAGAAGAACAAGCCGACTCTTCAACCAAAATGTATCTCTCAGGTATTTCGCAGCCTTATCAGCGCGCTGCATTTTCTTATTTGAATGGTATCAATAGTTTTATTGAAAAAGGCAGAACACCGGTAGAGTTTACCATGCTTGGCATACCAAAACAAAAGTTTATCCCTCGTGATATTTATCTAGCCACCGGATACATGGCCTTTAATTTTGCAATGGGTTTTCGCACCGATCCTTTAATGAGCGCCATTCAGGCTAAACTTGGAAATAGCTATTTAAATGACCTGGCAACAGCTTATGTGCCCGGCACCTTGTTAAATTTAAATTACCATCCCGACACCAATGCTACTTCTGCTCCCATGCAAAACACCGTAAGTGCAATGCTCGACAAATTGCCGGTGCCTCCCTTTGTTGGAAGCAATGGCTGGGTGCTTAGTCCAAAGCTTTCAAGCTCAGGCAAAGTGCTTTTTGCTAACGATACACATATCGGTTATGCTCAGCCATCTGTTTGGTACGAAGCACATATTGAATATCCGGGCTACAGTTTTTATGGTAATCATTTGGCAGGATTTCCGTTTGCACCCATTGGTCATAATCATTTTTGCAGTGTTGGCCTCACCATGTTCGAAAACGATGATGTAGATTTTTATACTGAACGAATTAAAAAAGATGACAAGTTTAAAGTTTTGGAAAACAAACAGTGGGTTCCTTTAAAGGTGATAGAAAAAATAGTGAAGGTTAAAAACGAACCTGATCATAAATTATTTGTACGAATAAGCCAACATGGTCCATTGGTTCAAGGCGTAATGCCTGAGTGGAAACACATCACCAAAGATGCTGTTTCTGTTTACTGGACGTATTTGAAATTCCCAAGCAATTTGGTGCAAAGTACGTATCGGTTAAATCATGCACAAAGTATGGATGAAGTGAGAACGGTGGCTTCAGAAATTACTTCGCCAGGACTCAATATCATGTATGGCGATTCGACAGGAAATATTGCATGGTATGCTGCTGCACGATTGATGAAACGCGCTGATAAAGTAAATCCGGTGTTGTTGTTGGACGGCATTTCGGGTAAAGAAGAAGTAAAAGGCTTTTATGATTTTAAAGACAATCCACAATCGGAAAATCCACCTTCCGGTTTTGTGTACAGTGCCAATGGGCAACCGGATAGTGTGCAGGGAAAATTATATCCCGGCTATTATGTACCTGACGATCGTGCTAACCGCATTATACAATTGCTGAGTGATAAATCCATTTATTCAATTGAAGATATGCAACGCATAAATATTGATGCGGTGTCTTTATCTGCTACTTCAAATGTTAAAATTATTCTTGAACAGGTTAACAAATCTTTAGCCAACAAAACGCAAACACATTACAATGCATACAAAGCGTTGCTTGCCTGGAATGGCGATCATCAGTTATTGGATATTGCACCTACCATTTATTATAAGTTGATTTATTGGGTGCTTGCTTACTCCATGAAAGACGAATTGGGCGAAACCGATTTCAATGCATTTTTAAAAACGCATGTGATGAAAAACACTTTGCCAAAATTGATTAATGATGGCAACTCACTTTGGTGGGATAATATACGCACCAAAAAATTTAAGGAATCGCGAAGCTTAATTTTTAACGAAGCATTTGACAAAACCATTAACGACCTGGTGGCACAACTGGGTACTGATGTAAATAATTGGGAATGGGGAAGCGTTCACTTTTTAGAAGAAACACATCCCATTGGAATGAAAAAACCGTTTAACCTGATGTTTAACGTAGGCCCCAATGCTGTGCCGGGTGGCAACGAAGTAATTAATAATATCGGATTTGATTTAAACGAAAAAGGAATTTACAAATCCACTTTTGGACCAGCCATGCGCATAGTGCTGGATTTTGCAGATGTAGAAAATTCAAAAAGTGTTTTGCCTACCGGTCAGTCGGGCAATGTGATGAGCCATTATTACAACGACCAGGCTGTTATGTATAACACCGGTAAGCTGCGCAAACAAAAAATGAACAAGAAAGAAATTTTAAGTAATAAAACCGGTACATTGATTTTGCAACCGATGAAGTGAAGGAAAAACAGCTTTATTTTGTAGCAGTTAGTTATAAAATCAAATGGATGCTACTTTACATAAGCAGTCACTTCAATTTCAATTAGCAAGTCAGGGTTAATTAAAGATTTTTTTTTCGCTGTTGTTGTTCCGTCCACCAACAGCATTCATTGTTTGATGCAGGTGGAAGGAACACCTGCATCGGCTGAATATTTCACTATTCGGTTTTATGCAATGGTACTGTAATTGATAAAGGAAAATTAGCAGTCATCCACTAAGTCAAAGACTACATAACATGAAAAAGAGTTTATTTCTGCTGCTGATATTTTTATGCTGTTTCATCAAAATGTTTGCACAAAATCAAGGCATTGATAATTTATGGTACATGGGCTATGATAATTCCGCAGGACTACCTTGGGGTGGATTTAACATTGATTTTATTAGTAGTAGTCCTGTTATAAACTATATTGGTTACCGTCCATTAGACCTTAGCCGTGCTCATGCAAATATTTCTGATTCATCAGGAAATATGTTATTTTATACCAATGGTTATGACATTGCTGATGCGACCGATACAATTATGTTAAATGGAGATAATATAAGCCCAAGCGGAATTAGAATTAATGAACCCAATGGTCTGCCAGTTCCACAGGCTTGTCTTATAATCCCTGAACCAAACAGTAATCATTTATTTTATTTATTTCATTCTGTTCCTGATTACGCACCTTTCTATAGTAGAACACTGCATTTGTACTACAGTGAAATTGATATGAGTTTGAATAATGGCAAAGGAGCTGTTACTTCAAATAAAAATGTTGTATTAATATCCGATACAATCAATATGGGAAAGATAACAGCTTGCAAGCACGGTAATGGTAGAGATTGGTGGATTGTGTGTATGCAGACGAATACAGATTTGATATATAAGTTTTTAGTAACACCAAACGGTATTAATGGTCCCTATACTCAAAATATTGGAATAAACAGAATAAATGGATTTGGACAGGTAAAATTCTCTCCTGACGGAAAAAAGTTTGCTTATTTATTCGCAAATTACACTACTACAGGAAATTTAGAGGTTTTTGATTTTGACAGGTGTACAGGGCAATTTACCAATCCTATTCATCTTATCATACCTCAAAGTAATGGCTATGGAGGGGGAGTGGAATTTTCGTCTAATTCAAACCTTCTTTACGTTTGCAATATAGATTCTGTTTACCAATACGATATAACTAATCCAAATTTAGCAAGCACCAAAATAGTTGTCGCAGCGTGGGATGGCTTTTATTCTCCTCAACCGCCATTTGCTACAGTCTTCGATAATGCTGAATTAGCTTCAAATGGGAAAATTTATATCACCACAGGCAATGGCACATTTCATATCCATGTTATAAATAATCCAGATAGTTTAGGTTTAGCTTGTGGTTTAGTTCAACATGCTATTCAACTTCCGGCTTACTATTTCAACACTTTACCAAACCATCCAAATTATTTTTTGGGTGCAGATAGCGCAAGTATTTGTGATAGTATTCATGTTGGTATTGCGGAGCATCCACCAAATAAAGAAAGCATTAAAGTTTTATCAAACCCCAATGATGGTCATTTTACATTGTGGTTTAATGTGCATGACAAACAAGGTTTGTTGCAGGTGTATGATGTTAACGGTAATTTAATTTTTAAAGATGAAGTGGCACAGTGGAGTCAGTATAAACAGGTGGATATTACTAAACATGCTCCGGGAATTTATTTTTGTAAGATGCAATGGGGTGAAAAAGTTGCAAGTGTGAAAGTCATTAAAGAATAAGTAAACAATTTCGCCTTTGCAGGTCTTCCTTCTGACCTGCAAAAAATAAACGCGCATTATTACCCACCATCTCATTTCTTCTTTTACAAACTTACTTAAGATAAGCTGTCACTTCAATTTCAATCAACAACTCCGGGTTAATTAAAGCGTTTACTTCTACCATTGTTGCGGCAGGTTTAATGGTGCTAAAAAATTCTGCGTGTGCTTTTCCAATTTCTTCCCATTTCGAAATATCGGTTACATACATGCGTGTTCGCACCACATCCTGCAATCCTGATCCTGCTTGTTGTAATGCCTTTTCTATTTTCTGAAAAATAAATTTAGTTTGCTCGTAAACATTTCCTTTTCCAATAATCTGATCTCCATCAACGGAAGTGGTGCCCGATACTTCTATCAAATTGCCAACACGAACCGCACGCGAATAACCAACTACGTCCTCCCACGGTGAATTGGATGAAATATTTTGTCGTTCACTCATGTTTATTTTTTTAATAACTGAATTATTTTTTCTGCCAGAACGCGTACAATCTTTTCATTCGATTCGTGCGTCCATCCACCAATGTGAGGGCTTAGAATTACTTTTTCTGATTGTACTAAATATTGAAATGCTTCGGGCATGTTGGCATGCGCCAATTGTTCAAACGAAATGCTTTCGTATTCTAACACATCCAAGCAAGCACCAATTACACTTCCAGCTTTTAATTGATTCATCAATGCATTTGTGTCCACCACTTTGCCTCTTGCTGTATTGATAACGTAAATTGGTTTTTTAAACTGTTGAAAAAAGGAATCATTAACTAAATAATTTGTTTCGGCAGTTAGCGGAATATGCAGGCTGAGAATATCTGTTTGTTCAAATACTGTTTCTAAAGTGGTTTGTGTTACATATGGAAAATTAGTTTGATCAATGGTAATGTATTTATCATATGCCAAAATTCTTACTCCAAAGCCTTTCAGTTTTTCCGCGAAAGCGGAACCCATATTTCCAAAACCGATGATTCCCACTGTTTTTCCCTGCAATTCTGTTCCGCGGTTTTCTTCGCGTTTCCAAATTCCCTGGCGCACTTCTGCATCCGCTCGTTTTAAATGATTGAAAAACATCAACAACATTCCGATGGCGTGCTCACCCACTGCATCGCGATTGCCTTCAGGAGCATTGATACATACAATTCCTTTTTCATAAGCAAGTTTTACATCAATGTTCTCCATTCCGGCACCGGCTCGTGCAATAAATTTTAGACGATTGCATTGATCCAGAAAAGCCTTATCAATTTTAAACCTGCTGCGTATTTCTATACCGTCATATTCATTTATTCTTTCGATGATTTCTTCTTTCGATAAATGTGTTCCGTCATCACATTGAATTCCTGCCTGATTGATCAGGTGATTAAAAACAGGATGGATAGTATCAACTAGTAGAACTTTATGAGTGGCCATTGCAGCGCTAAACTATTCAGAAAAAGTAAACCATTGCAACACTTGTGGCTGACAAAGATTATTTTTGTGCCATGTCGGTTAAAGTAAAAAACATCACCAAGCTGTATGGAAAACAAAAAGCACTGGATAATGTAAGTTTTGAAGTTTCATCGGGCACTGTGGTGGGATTTTTAGGCCCTAATGGAGCAGGCAAATCCACCATGATGAAAATTATTACCTGCTTTCTTCCACAAACATCGGGCTCGGCTGAAGTGGTGGGTTATGATGTAAATGAAAATTCGGTAGAAGTGCGTAGGCAGGTTGGTTATTTACCCGAGCACAATCCACTTTATTTAGATATGTATGTAAAAGAGTATTTACATTTTGTTGGTGGTGTGTATCAAATTAAGAATTTGGATAACCGGGTTAAAGAAATGATCGACCTTACTGGTTTAGGTATTGAACAGAGTAAAAAAATTGGTGCTTTGAGTAAAGGTTTTCGCCAAAGAGTCGGCATAGCGCAGGCCCTCATTCATCAACCCAAAGTATTGGTGATGGATGAGCCCACTTCGGGCCTTGACCCGAATCAATTGAGCGAAATAAGAACACTGATTAAAAATATTGGCAAAGAAAAAACGGTGATTCTTTCCACCCACATCATGCAGGAAGTGGAAGCTATTTGCGACCGTGTTATCATCATCAACAAAGGCAAAATTGTGGCTGACGACAACACCAAAATCCTGCAACAGCAATCGGCAAACAGCAATAGTGTGATCATTGAATTTGATAAGCCCGTTGACCTTCAATTGCTGAAAAAAATCGCTGGCGTGTCGTCTGTCGACAAATTAGACGCTAGCCGATTCCGTTTTAAGTCTGAAAATGACATTCGTCCACAATTATTCAATTTTGCGGTGGAACAGCAGCTAACAGTTATTACCCTGCAAAAAGAGGAACGCAGCCTGGAGCATATTTTCCATGAGCTTACCCAACCAGTGAAATAAATTTTTCATGTTATTCTATTGGGTTTTTCTATCTTTGGCCACCCTTTAACAGAATGATTTAAAAAATTGGACTTTTAGCTTTCTGTCATCGTTAAATAGCGTAAATCATAAAAACAATAATCCTTTAAATTAAAATTTAAAAATGCCTTATTTATTCACATCAGAGTCCGTATCAGAAGGACACCCAGACAAAGTTGCCGACCAGATATCGGATGCTATCCTTGACAATATGCTTGCTCAAGACCCTCACTCACGTGTGGCTTGTGAGACTTTAGTTACCACAGGACAAGTGGTGGTTGCCGGTGAGATAACCACCAAAGCGTATGTTGATATTCACGAAGTGGTGCGCGAAACCATTCAAAAGATCGGCTACAACAAGGCTGAATACATGTTTGAAGCCAACTCGTGCGGAATTCTTACCGCTTTGCATCAACAGTCGCCTGATATTGCCCAGGGAGTTAATTCGGGTGAAGGCTTGCACAAAGAACAAGGTGCTGGTGACCAGGGAATGATGTTTGGCTATGCTACCAGCGAAACGGATAATATGATGCCATTAGCATTAGAACTTGCTCATCACCTTTTACGCGAACTAAGCAAAATTCGCAGAGAAGGAAAGCAAATGAAATATTTGCGCCCCGATGCAAAAAGCCAGGTGACTATTGAATATGATGATAATAACAAACCGGTGCGTATTGATACCATCGTTGTAAGTACTCAGCACGATGATTTTGCAAAAGAGCCAGTGATGTTGAAGAAGATTAAGGATGATATGATCAACATTCTTATACCAAGAGTAAAGAAACAATTACCAAAGCGTGTTCAGGCTTTGTTTGATAATAAAATTACTTACCATATTAACCCAACCGGAAAGTTTGTGATTGGTGGTCCGCATGGAGATACCGGTTTAACAGGCCGCAAAATTATTGTGGATACTTATGGCGGAAAAGGCGCACATGGTGGTGGTGCTTTTTCAGGTAAAGACCCTTCGAAGGTTGACCGTTCTGCTGCTTATGCTGCACGTCACATGGCTAAGAATTTAGTGAAAGCCGGCATTGCTGACGAAATATTGGTGCAGGTAGCTTATGCAATTGGTGTTGCAAAACCGGTGGGTTTGTTTGTAAACACTTATGGCACTGCTAAAGTAAAAATGACGGATGGAGAAATTGCATTAAAAGCAGCAGCCATTTTTGATATGCGTCCGGCAGCTATTATCGACCGCTTGAAATTAAAGAACCCTATTTATTCTGAAACAGCTGCTTACGGACATTTGGGTCGTGAGCCAAAAGAAGTAACCAAAACCTTTACGGTGAATGGCAAAAAAATTGTTAAGAAAGTGGAACTGTTTACTTGGGAGAAACTGGATTATGTTGAGAAAATAAAATCAGCATTCGGGTTAAATAAAAATGTAACTAAGATGGTTGCCAACAAAGTAAAACAATCAAGTTTGGTGATGGCTTAATAGGTCATTAATATAAAATGAGAGGGCTGATGAAAATATCATCAGCCCTTTTTTATTTGTGATAAAAAACAAAATGTAAACTGAAAATCTAAACAGCGTTATTGAAAATAAATTCAGGAGATATATCATATTCACAAGGAATAATATTTCCTTTTTCATCTTTCATAGTTGAAGTATTAGCCCAATACAATTGTCCAACATCTCCAATTTTAACTTCACTGAAAATGGAGAAGTCAAAAAGGTTGCGGGTTAATTTGTTAGCGTGAGATTTAATTAATGGTTCAATATTTATTTTTTTAATGGTGCCGTTATTAAACCTGCATACACAGTAATATTTACCAATCTCAGTTATTTCAACTACCCGTTCCATTATTGAAGAGGATTTATTTTATGAAAATCTTTTGTATTCCACATTTCCATTAATTCTGTTTTATGTATTTCTGCCCAGGCTTGAACAAGTTTTAATTTACCTGTAGGTAAATCTCCATTCAGCACATTGCCGTTCTCAATTAAAACATTGGCTTCATACTCCGCATATTTCACTTTAAAATGAGGGGGAACATGATCATTAAAAAACATGTAGATTATTAAACCATAAAAGCGACTTATCTCAGGCATGTAACTTACGTATTCTCTTTATTTCGATTAACAAAAATCGTAAAAAAGGTTTAGTTCACAAACCTCCTCACCTTACTATTACCACCTTCCCCACACCCATCACATTATTATCACTCAACACCTCATAATAATAAATACCATCGCGCAAAGCGGTTGCATTTATTTTTTGTGTGCCTTCCATTGCAGATAAATTTTGTGTGTAAACAATTTTACCTGCTCCATCCATTATTTTTAATATGGATGGTGGTGTTATGTTATGATAAGAGAAAGTAAAACTGCCATGGCATGGGTTGGGGTAAATGGAAGTATTGCTTGAAGGAGTTAGTTCATTAGTGGATGTGGTGGTGTCGGGAATGTATTCCCAGAAATCAATTGCATTGTTGTTGTTTATGTCTTGTCCGGTACCGATATATCCTCTACTCCCGATGCTAAAGCCTATTGCTCCTTCTCGAGCAACACCACCGAAATCTGCTTTGTGCGTCCAATTGTTAACCAATACATTATATTCCCAAAAATCATTTCTAACACTCCCTCCATAATTACCCGTGCCGATATATCCTTTATTTCCTATACTAAATCCTGTGGCACCGTATCTTCCTGAAAATATCATATTCGCTTTCTGTGTCCAGGAATTTACTGATGGATCAAACTCCCATAAATCGGTTAATAAAACACCAAAACCAAAATTTGCACCGCTACAAATATATCCCTTAGTATTTATGCTAAAACCCACTGCACTACTTCTAGTGGTTCCCCCCAAACTGGTTTTTTGAATCCATATATTCTGAGCAGGATCATATTCCCATAAATCATTATAACTAGTAAAATTTAAGCCGTTCCCGGTGCCTATGTATCCCTTAGTGCCGATACTGAAGCACACTGCATTAACACGAGGAGTACCACCAAAATCGGCCTTCTGTGTCCAGGTATTTACAATAGGATCATATTCCCAAAAATCGTTATAATAAAAAAAGCTTGAATCACTTCCTGTTCCTAAATATCCTTTTGGACCAATGCAGAATCCCACCGCACCTGAACGTGCAGTACCTCCAAAATCAGCCTTTTGAGTCCAAGCATTGCTTGACAAATCATATTCCCAAAAATCTTTATGATAATGCAATGTAACAGAGTAATCAAATCCAATTCCAACATATCCTTTGTTACCAATACTAAAACCAACAGCACCTTGTCTACCGATTCCTCCAAAATTTGCCTTCTGCACCCACGTATTTTGTGCTTTTGCAAATTGAATAAAAGCAAATAGTATAATTAAGATTGTGAGATTGGTTTTCATGGTTTAAATGGTTTTCATTTATCAAATATAAGAGTTTTAACAGCAGTAAGAACGTTTGAATTTAGATTTCCAATTGCATCAAACGCGAAAAGGGCCAACAAAATTTTTGTCAGCCCTTTTTTGTAGTCCCGACAGGAATCCCCGCCTGAACGAATTCATTCGGGCAGGGAACCTGCATCAAAAGTTTAGGAAACTTCTATTCCCCGTCTGTACCGAATAGTTCGTTCGAACGAGAATTGAGCTACGGAACAATTTTCCTTTTTAAATATCTTCTTCCGGCAGCAGACTTAAAATATTTTTCTCTTTGAATTGCATCTGCTTCCGATTCAAAACTTTCAGTATAAACTATTTCAAACGGGATATAAGGTCGTATGGATGCAGTCATCCCGGAATTATGTTGGGTTAGTCGTTTTTGCAAATCATGACAATGACCTTTGTAATAATAGTCATGATTTTTACTTTTCAAAACGTATGCATAATACATACTCCCATTTTTTGTAGTCTCGACAGGAATCGAACCTGCATCAAAAGTTTAGGAAACTTCTATTCTATCCATTGAACTACGAGACCAGGATATTGGCGGCAAAAATAATTTAATTGAGTGACTTAGTATTTAACAAATGGAGCCTTTGCAATTAACTGATTGTTGCGATAGGTCATTAAAAAATAAACTCCCTGTGCCAGGTCTGTAGTTCGAAGCCTCAGATTTGAAATTTTAGTATTTACACTTTCCGACTTTGTTTCCTTTCCTAGTGCGTTTACCATTTTTATCTCATCGCCAACATTAAAGTTGAAACCGGTAACTTCCAATTCATCAACAACCGGGTTAGGATAAATATTTATGGTTGATGACGAATTAATTTCTGCCACGCCCACAGCAGTTGACTGTGCCAGAATTGGAACCTGCACAGTAGCAGATCCCGGTACATTGGTTTGAAAATTTAATGTCTCATTTATCATCCCAAAAGAAGAAGGATGCAAATCAATATCCACACCTAATGCTTCTCCGGGATTAAGTGAAGCGTTAGTTCCACTACCCCCGTTAAAACTTAAAATCGCAGCATTGCTTAAACTAAAATTACTGAACTGAATATTTTGATTTCCATTGTTCACAATTACATAATGATAAACTGTATTTGTGCTGCTTAATACAAAACCGTAATTGATTTCGTTCTGAGTTTCGTCCATCGAAAATGTGGTGGGAGCAACTGAAGTGGAGGAAAAAGAGGTGATACGATCAGCAAACTGAGGATAATCAACAAAAGGATTACGGTTTCCTTGAACAGCATAAATACCATCATTGCGATTGAGTTCAACTGTTGAGGGAAGAAAATTATGATTCCATGTTTTCAAAATACTTTCCTGTGAATTTAAAAAATTATTGTAGTTCTGATAACGCATTACAAAGTATAACATCGCTCTTGCTGTTGCACCTTTATGTTGATCGCGCGGTTCAAAAATATTTGTG
Source organism: Bacteroidota bacterium (assembly GCA_031409815.1). GTDB lineage: Bacteria > Bacteroidota > Bacteroidia > AKYH767-A > OLB10 > JANLUX01. The sequence continues at coordinate 23,675 of JANNXV010000011.1, read as the reverse complement.
TTATTATCGAACTTGGAACCACCTACACTCCAGGTTGCATTTGTTACAACTCCAAAAGGATAACTGGCTCTTGTATTATTGGCAACATCATCCGTAGGAAATAGATGGTGCAAATCACTTTTCATCGGTTCAAGGCTACTGAATAATCCCTGAGGAAAAGTGTGTTCAGTATTAAACATATCGTTGGTTTGGCAATCGGAGCGATTTAAATATCCGATTGCCTGACGACCCGTGTAAACACATTCAAGTGTGTTTTGTGAAGCACCTTGTCCATTTACTTTTTGATTGTCGAGCCACATAAACATGGTGTCGCGCGCAGGATTATAAAAAAGAATAGTGTATCCAACTCCGGTTGTATTATGCAAATTTGTTTTTAACGATTCCTCTTCCAAATTTTCACTTGCTGCATAATATGCTTTTGAATATCTCCCTTGCCCTAACAAATCTACGCTTACATATCCTCGCTGCGCATCATTCTCAATTACTAATTCTGAATTATGATAAATATTATGCTTTGGAGCAAATTTTATCCAGACAGTTTGAGAACTTCCATCTGCGATACTAAAATTTGAATTGGAACAAGAGAAGGCAGGCTGACCATAAATAGTATAAAAACGAAATCCGGTTACGTTAACTGTTTTTCCAAGATTATTAGTAATGGTGAGTTGTAAACTATCCGGTGCGTTTTCATAAGTAATTCCAAAATTTAATTGTGAAGTGCTAACCGTTAAAGTTTGTGATTGAGAGTAATAAAAAGAAAAACCAAGTATTAATGTGTAAAGTAATTGTTTTGTCATGTGAGGTATTAATCAGCGGCAAAGCTACGAAAACAGAGTGGTCATTATTGCGATTTTCTATCATGCTCACTATTGTTTGTCATGCTGACGAAGGAAGCATCTCGCGGCACCAGAGAGATGCTTCCTTCGTCAGCATGACAAAATGGAATTTACAAACCTTACTATTATTTCTTTAGAAGAAACTCCTTAAAACTCTCAAACTCTTTGCCCATTAAAACAGAACTTTTCGTTTTAGAAATCAAAGCTGACAATTGCTTTGGCAGAACAATTTTTTCATTGGTCACCTCTTCCACCACTTCAGGAAATTTGGCAGGATGCGCAGTTTCTAAAAATATCGCTTTGTCAAAAGAATTTGCTGCTACATATTTCTTTAAAGCAAGATATCCAACTGCTCCATGAGGGTCGAGTGTGTAATGAAGATTTTGAAAAACTGACTGGATGGTTTGTTTAGTTTCTTCATCGGTGATGCTGATGCCAGCAATGTCTTTTGAAATTTTGCTCAGGTCGTTGTCATACAAATCCATCATGCGGTAAAAATTACTTGGGTTACCCACATCCATTGCATTGCTGATAGTTGCCACACTTGCTTTTGGAGAAAAAATTCCTTTCAATAAATAGTTGGGTACAATATCATTTGCATTCGTTGCTGCTATAAATTTATGAATAGGTAATCCCATTCGCTTTGCAATTAATCCTGCTGTGAGGTTTCCAAAATTTCCGCTGGGAACAGAAAAAACAATTTCCCTAGCCGTAGTTTTTAATTGTGCAATTGCATTGAAATAATAAAATGTCTGAGGAATCAATCGCGCAATATTGATAGAGTTGGCAGAAGTTAAACGCAGATGCTGATTGATTTCAGCATCAAGAAACGCTTGCTTCACTAAATGCTGGCAATCATCAAATGTTCCGTCAACTTCTAATGCTGTAATATTTTTCCCTAGCGTTGTAAGTTGTTTTTCCTGCAAACCACTTACTTTTTTTGAAGGATAAAGAATGATTACTTCAATTCCCTCCACGTCATAAAAACCGGAAGCTACCGCTCCACCTGTATCACCTGAAGTAGCAACAAGGATGGTTAATTTCTTTCCCTGTCTGCCAACAAAGTATTGCAGCAAACCAGACATAAACCTAGCACCAAAATCTTTAAATGCAAGTGTGGGTCCGTGAAATAATTCTAAAACATAAATATTTTTTTCTATCTCAATAATAGGCGCTGCAAAGTTTACAGCATGATGAACAATCTTTTTTAATTCATTAACAGGAACACTATCACCAACTAAAGTTTGAGCAACCGTGTAAGCAATATCTTGAAACGACATTTGTTGCATCTCCCGAAAAAATGATTTTGGCAACAAAGGAATTTCAACAGGCATGAACAAGCCGTTGTCATCGGGCAAACCTTTTACAACAGCTTCTTCAAGCGTAAATAATTTTGATTTATTTTTTGTGGAATATAATTGCATTAGCATTTAATTGATAGTGCTTCGACTTCGCTCAGCATGACCCGTACGTGTGGGTCATGCTGAGCGAAGTCGAAGCATTGTGTTGAGGCATTATTCATCTCAGGAAATAATTTTTACTCCATTATTATTAATAGTAGAAACATAATGTTCACTCCCAACATTAAATTTTGCAAAAGCATTTTGCATCGCTTTTGCAATTGACTTGCATTTCTCTTTATTATCACTCAAAGCAAATACTGTCGGTCCCGAACCTGAGATGCTGCAACCTAATGCTCCTGATTTCATAGCAGCTTTCTTTACTTCATCAAATCCTTTAATCAGTTTTGAACGATTGGGTTCAGCAACAAAATCTTCGATAGAAGAACCGATCAAAGCAAAATCTTTTTTCATAAAACCTGCAACCAATCCTCCAACATTTGCCCATTGCTTTACTGCTGTTTGTAAGGGGATTTGTTTAGGTAATGCAGCTCTTGATTTTTTTGTAGCTAATTCTAAATGTGGATGCACCACACAACAAAATAATTTTGAAGGTGAATTAATCTTTACTACTTGCAAAGGATTTAAACTATGCACCAAAACTAAACCGCCTAACATGGATGGAGCCACATTATCTGCATGAGCAGTGCCGCATGCAACACGCTCACCTTCCATTGCAAACGGAATTAATTCTTCTTTTGAAAACGGGCGGTTTAATAATTCATTCAATGCAAATACCCCTGCAACTGCACTTGCCGCACTCGAACCTAAACCGCTTTTCAACGGCATTTGCTTGTGCAACTCAATACTCAATCCTTGTTTTGATTTTAATTTTTTAAGCATTGCAAGCACTGCTACACTTGCAGTATTTTCATGTGCGTTTTTTGAAAGCGAACCATTATCACCTGTGATTGATTCAACAGAAACTTTTTTTGTTTCATTCAATCGCATGATGATTTTATCACCGGGTCCGTGTATTGCAAAACCCAATACATCAAAACCGCAACCTACGTTGGCTACCGTTGCCGGGGCGAAAACTTTTATGGATTGATTCATCTAGGAAAGATAGTTACTAATCCCAATAATCTCAGCAAACACACCTGCAGCAGTTACCTCCGCACCCGCACCGGGACCTTTGATAACCAACGGACGTTCTTTGTAACGTTCTGTGGTGAAGGAAATAATGTTATCACTTCCTGAAAGATTATAAAACGGATGCGATTGATTTACTTCCTGCAAACTGATACTTGCTTTTGTTCCATCTAAGCTTGCGATGAAGCGTAACATATTTCCCTTTTGCTCTGCTGCATCACGCATCTTTTCAAAATGTGTATCTGCTTTTTGCAACGCAATATAAAAATCAGGAATTGTTTTTGGCTTCATGCATTCCGGTGGCAACAGTTTTTGTATCGTAATATCATTGGATTCCAAACCAATTCCACATTCGCGGGCGAGGATTAAGAGTTTGCGCATTACATCCAACCCGCTTAAATCAGTGCGAGGGTCGGGTTCGGTGTATCCTTTTTCCTGTGCTTCTTTTACAATGTCGCTGAATTTTTTCGGATGCTTGTAATTATTAAAAATAAAAGAAAGCGTTCCTGACAACACGGCTTCAATCTTTAAAATTTTATCACCACTCGTCATTAAATCGTTCAGCGTAGTTATCACCGGCAAACCTGCGCCCACATTTGTTTCATACAAAAACTTAACGTTTCTTTTTGCTGCACTGTTTTTTAGTTTCAGATATTGAGCATACGTTCCTGAGTTAGCAACTTTGTTTGGGGTAACAACAGAGATGCTCGATTCTAAAATCTCATTGTAAAAAGAAGCGACATCAGCATTCGCAGTATTGTCAACAAAAACACTGTTGGGTAAATTCAATGCGCACATTTCTTTCACAAACGATTTCATGCTCATCGTTTGTTTTGCGTATTCTAATTGTTGCGAAATATTTTTTCTTGCAATACCATTCTCATTAAAAAACATTTTTTTACTGTTGGCAACACCAATAAAATTTAATTCGAGCGCTTTATTTTGTTTAAGATAGGCGGCTTGTTTGTTTATTTGCTCAATCAATGTTTTTCCAATCAAACCAACTCCCACCATAAAAATGTTGAGCGTTTTTGTTCCTGATAAAAAGAAAGATTCGTGAATGGCGTTTAATGCTTTGGAAAGATTCTGATCGTTGATAACAACTGAAATATTTAACTCTGACGAACCTTGTGCAGTAGCCACAACGTTGATTCCATTCTTACCCAACGCACCAAACAAACGTCCTGAAATTCCGGGAACGTGTTTCATGTTTTCACCGATAATGGCAATAATGGAAAGATTTTTCTCCACTTTGATTTCGTTAATCAATTTCGCTTTCATCTCTAACGAGAATTCTTCGCGGATGGCGTGTTGTGCATGTTCAGCATCAGCAGGCACAACGGCAAACGAAATAGAATGTTCGGATGAGCCTTGCGTAATCAATATCGCACTGATTTTATTTTTTGCAAGCGCACCGAACAAACGCGCAGAAATTCCTGCAACACCAATCATGCCGCTACCCATCATCGTGAGCAACGAAATTTTATCAATAGACGAAATTCCTTTAATCATAAATTCCTGTCCCTTGCTTTTTTGTGTGATCAGCGTTCCGTCATAATCAGGATTGAAAGTGTTTTTAATTCGTAACGGAATTCCTTTTGCAAGCGCAGGTTGTATCGTTGGCGGATGAATCACCTTCGCACCGAAATGTGACATCTCCATTGCTTCCTCGTAAGTAAGATGCAACAACGGAAATGCTTTTTTCACTTTGCGAGGATCTGCTGTGAGTACACCATCCACATCTGTCCAGATATGAATTTCTTTTGCATCCAGCGCAGCACCAATAATGGCGGCTGTGTAATCAGAACCACCACGGCCAAGTGTAGTCGTTTCACCCTCTTTTGATGAACCGATGAAACCCGTAACGATGGCTGTTGATTTTAAATCGCGAAAATATTTTTTAAGATTCACATTAGTTTTGGTAAAATCAACATGCGCTGAACCAAAATGTTTATCCGTTTTTATCAAGTCGCGTGTATCCGTGAAATCAACATTTATACGTTGCTCTTTTAAATACTGGCTAATGATATATGCCGAAAGCCGCTCACCGAAACTTGCAATAAAATCCAGACTTCTGTCGGACAACTCACGCACTAAGAACACACCGTGAATCATATCCGTGAGTTCTTTCAGCGAAAGATTTACATGAGCCAGCGTTTTATCCAACAAATTTTTATTAAGCAGTTTCTTAACTGCATCAATATGGCGCTTCTCAATTTCTTTCAATGTGATAAACGCATGTTGGTCGTTCGCGGCTGCCATGCGGCTGGCTTCAATCAACTGGTCGGTGACTCCGCCAAAAGCAGAAAACACCGCAGCAATTTTTATTTTTTTGGCGTGATACGATTTAAGTATAGTGGCAACATGTTTAATTCTGTCCGCATCCAAAACAGAAGTGCCACCGAATTTTAATACAATCATTATATGGGTAAATTTTTGAACACGTTTTCTTACGAAAAATACCTAATAAAGTTCATCTCAAACAAAAAACTAATTAGCTTATCCCACTCCCATTCCCAAACTCCTTAGTCGGAGCAATAAAACACAATTCCCCTTTTTCATTCTCCGCCATCAAAATCATTCCCTTCGATTCGATACCACGGATTTTTCGTGGAGCAAGATTTGCAAGTAGTGTTACGCGTTGTCCTATTATTTCTTCGGGTTTGTAGTTCAATGCAATTCCACTCACAACAGTGCGCTGGTCAATGCCGGTATCAAGCGTAAGCTTTAATAATTTATCAGCTTTCTCCACTTTTTCAGCAGCGATAATAGTTGCCACACGCAAATCCATTTTGCTGAAATCATCGAAGGAAGTTTCGGGTTTCAACACTTCGACTTCGCTCAGTGTGACCTGTGGCTCTTGGGTCATGCTGAGCACAGTCGAAGCATTTTTTTCAATTGTCCCCTTTTCACTGACAACTGCCGACTGCTGTGCATTCACTGCTTTCGAAGCATGTAGCTTCTCCACTTGCTTGTCCATCATTTCGTCTTCAATTTTTTCAAATAATAATTTTACTTCACCTAAAGCATGTCCGGGTTTTATTATTTGTCCGGTCAAATCTTTTACCCAATCTACTTTTTCAAGATTGAGCATGGCATACAAGCTTGCTGATGTATGAGGAAGAAATGGCTCACACAATGCAGCAAGTGCAGCGGTAATTTCTAATGCGATGTATAAAATAGTTTCTACACGTTGAGGATCTGTTTTATAGACTTTCCATGGTTCGGTGTCGGCTAAATATTTATTTCCGACACGCGCTAACGTCATCAGTTCATTCAACGCTTCACGGAAACGGAATTTTTCAATGCTGTCGCTAATGTTTCTTTTTGCTGCTTGTATTGCAGAGATACAATCCTGGTCAGCATCAATCAGCTTGTGATGTGGAGGAATTTTTCCTTCAAAATATTTTTGAGTAAGCACCAATGTTCGATTCACAAAATTTCCGAACACTGCAACCAACTCATTATTGTTTCGCGCCTGAAAATCTTTCCAGGTAAAATCATTGTCTTTTGTTTCGGGAGCAGTTGCACATAATACATATCGCAACACATCCTGCTTGTCTTTAAAATCAATCAGGTACTCATGCAACCACACCGCCCAGTTGCGCGAAGTAGAAATTTTATCTCCTTCTAAATTTAAGAACTCATTGGCAGGAACATTGGTCGGCAACAAATAATCGCCATGCGCTTTCAACATGGCGGGAAATATCAAACAATGAAAAACAATATTGTCCTTGCCGATAAAATGAATGAGTTTTGAATCTTTATCCTTCCAATATTTTTCCCAGTCGTTTGGTAGCAGCTCTTTCGTTGCAGAGATGTAACCAATCGGTGCATCAAACCACACATACAAAACTTTTCCTTCCGTATCAGGCAACGGAACTTTCACCCCCCAATCCAGGTCACGCGTCATTGCACGTGGTTGCAAACCTGTGTTCAGCCAACTCATGCACTGACCATACACATTTACTTTCCAGTCTTCCTGGTGGGAGCCAATCCATTTTTTTAAATCCGCTTCAAATTTGTTTAATGGCAGAAACCAATTTTTCGTGTTACGCAATACCGGAGCCTTTCCACTAAGCTTTGAAACAGGATTTATCAAATCAGTCGGGTTTAATGATGATCCGCAATTCTCGCACTGATCACCATAAGCACGCGCAAAACCACACCGCGGACAAGTGCCCTCAATATAACGGTCGGCTAAAAATTGTTTTACTTCCTCATCATAATATTGCTCAGTAACTTCTTCAGTAAAAACGTTGTCATCATACAGCTTTTTAAAAAATGTCTGTGCCGTTTCATGATGTACTTTATTAGTTGTGCGCGAATAAATATCAAACGAGATTCCAAACTCAGCGAAAGAGTTCTTCATCATACTATGATACTTATCAACTATTTGCTGAGGAGTTACCCCTTCGTTACGAGCTTTTATGGTAATGGGAACACCATGCTCATCTGAACCACAAATAAATTTCACGTCTTCATTAATCAGACGAAGGTATCGCACATAAATATCAGCGGGCAAATAACATCCTGCAATATGACCAATGTGAACAGGGCCATTTGCATAGGGAAGTGCAGCTGTAACGAGATAACGGGACATAAATACGTTTAAAGTTTAAGGTTCAAAGTTTAAAGTTGATTTTACATCCGCAAATTAAACTTTGAAATGAGAAGGCAAAAATATCAAACAAAAGTCTCTCTTGTGAATCGAGCCTTCCAACTGTAAAGTATAAACCTTTTTCTTTGCATCAAAGATACAAAGTGACACAACCCCAATTTCTAAAACCAGGAGATACCATCGGTATTGTTGCACCAGCACGAAAAGTTGCTGCTAAAGAATTAGCCGATGGAATAAAAATTTTAGAAGGCTGGGGTTTCAATGTGAGGTTAGGTGAAAATATTTTTAAAGAACAAAATCAATATTCAGGTACGGATGCAGAACGGGCAAAAGATTTGCAAACAATGTTGGATGATAAAAGTGTAAAAGCAATCATCAGCGCGCGTGGTGGATATGGAACAGTGCGCATTATTGACAAACTTGATTTTTCAAAATTCAAACAATATCCCAAATGGTTGGTTGGATATAGTGATATGACAGTGATTCATAACCATCTGCAAAACCATTTTCAAACACAAAGTATTCACGGTTGTATGCTTTTTAATATGCAACATGAAAAGTTTGATAAAGATGCTGTTGAATCACTTGGCAAAGCTTTTACAGGAGTGACGTTGCATTACAAATTTTCTGCTTCAAATAATCAATCATTAAACAAGAATGGAAATGCTAAAGGAATTTTATGCGGAGGAAATCTTTCGTTGCTCTATGCATTGAGTGGAAGTGTTTCAGATATCGACACCAAAGGAAAAGTTCTTTTCATCGAAGATTTAGATGAATATCTTTATCATATTGACCGCATGATGATGCAACTGAAACGAAGTGGCAAACTGCAAAATTTAGCCGGACTGATTGTTGGAGGAATGAGTGATATGCGCGACAACACCATTCCTTTTGGAAAAACAGCAGAAGAAATAATCAGGGAGCATGTGGATGAATACAATTATCCTGTTTGCTTTGATTTTCCGGCAGGACATGTGAAAAGAAATTTAGCGTTGATAATGGGAGCAAATGTTGAGTTAAGTGTTAGTGAAACAGTTGACTTAAAATTTCTTAAATAGTTAATTAAGTTGATTGGTTGACTCAGTTAATTTGGTTGACTCAGTTAACTTAATCAACCAAATTAACTTAGTCAACGACACACACAAGAATGGCAAAACACAACGAACTTGGCAAACAAGGCGAAGCAATAGCCAGAATATTTTTGGAAGAGGCTGGTTATGCTATTTTACATCAAAACTGGCGCAACTTAAAAGCGGAAGTTGATTTTATCGCCATGCATTCCAATCAATTAGTAATTGTGGAGGTAAAAACACGAAGCAGCGATTTCTTTGGTACGCCAGAAGAATCGGTAGGTAAACACAAGCAAAAGATGCTGAGTAATGCTGCCGATGCCTACATTCAGCAAGAAAACCTCCACTGTGAAGTACGCTTTGACATCATCTCTATTACCTTTGTGCAAAATCATCCAAGGATAAATCATATTAAAGATGCTTTTTATCCATACTCCAGTGAGTTGGATGATTGAAATACTTACAACAAATGAGAAGAACTAATTCAGAAGGTCGCAGCGGTGGTCGCGAAGATTCGGGCCGCGATAAAAAGAGACCTAATAGCAGTAGAGAAGTTAAACCGGCCACTGGGTTTAAAAAATATCGCGATGCAGATAAATCGGAAGCGGGCTGGACTAAATCGGATGGCAAGCCAATGCGTAAGCGTGTAGATAAAAAAGATGGGAAAAGTTTTTCAAATGCTAAACCACCCAGACGCGAAGGCGGATACACGGAGAACAGAAGAGCCGGTGATGATCGCAAACCTTTCAGAGAAAAAAAATTTGATAGCGACAGAAGAGAAGGCCGTAACGATGATCGCAAGCCGGTTAGAGAAATAAGTTATGGCGACAAAAGAGAAAGTGGCGATCGCAAACCTTTCAGAGAAAAAAGTTTTGGGGATAAAAGAGAAGGAGGAGAACGTAAGCCATTTAGAGATAAAAGTTTTGGTGGAGAACGAAGTGAACGCAGCAATGATGATCGCAGACCGGCAAGAGAAAATAGTTTTGGTGGCGACAGAAATGAGCGAAGTAGTGACGAACGCAGAACACCCAGAGACCGAAATTTTAGTGAAGACAGAAGAGGAAGTAATAAAGAAGACCGCAAAAAATCTGGTGAGCGAAATTATCGTGCAGAGAAAAAAAATAATGAGGGCAAGCCTTTCGGAAAGTTTTATAAAGAGGAAAAGAGTTTTTCAAAAAATAAAAGTGGCCGAGCAGAAGGTAGTTCCCGTTTTACAGACAATAAATTTTCTGACCGGAAACCATCCCGTTTTGGTTCTACAGAAAGCCGTTCGTATGAAAAGAAAGAATTTAAACGTCCCGGTAAAAACGAAAGAAGCAAGACTACTGAATCAACCACCACACAAACAGAAGGCATTCGGTTAAATCGTTTTATTGCCAACTCCGGCATTTGTTCGCGAAGAGAAGCGGATGAATTAATTGAAGCAGGAGTGATTAGTGTGAATGGAGAAACAGTGATTGAGCTTGGAACAAGAGTATATGCTGATGACGATATCCGCTACAACGGAGAGCGTATGAAAAGCGAGAAGCTTGTTTACCTGATTTTGAACAAGCCGAAAGATTACATCACAACAACCGATGATCCGCAGGAAAGGAAAACTGTGATGGAGTTGGTAAAAAGTGCCGGAAAAGAACGCTTCTATCCGGTAGGTCGATTAGATAGAAACACTACCGGTTTGCTAATGCTTACTAACGATGGTGAGATGACCAAAAAACTCACGCATCCGAGTTCCAATATTTTTAAAGTGTATCATGTTGAATTAGACAAGCCATTAAAAAAGGAACACATGAATGCTATTGCAGAAGGTGTGGAACTGGAAGATGGTTTTATTAAAGTGGATGAGATTGCTTACGATGATGAAGGTGCTGGCGACAAAACAATGGTGGGTGTGGAAATACACAGCGGAAAAAACCGCATTGTTCGAAGAATATTTGAACACTTTGATTACGAAGTGAAAAAATTAGACCGTGTGATTTTTGCAGGACTCACCAAAAAAGATTTAGCTCGCGGCAGATGGAGATTTTTATCAGAAGATGAAATTAATATGCTAAAAGTGATGACAGGATCAGGGAAGAGTAAAAGTCCTAAATCCGAATCTGACAAACCGAAACGTAAGCCGCGGTCAAAATCAGAATCTGAATAACAGTATTTATTTCTCTTCTTCCTTCATCACAATTTGCGCAGTGTTTCTGCTGCGTTGTTCCAAAAGTATTTCGCGGTTGTGAGTAAGTGTTTCTACTGTTGAAGGAAAATAATGACGTATGGTGTATAACTGTAAATTTTTGTTGTAAAGCACTTTGTAGTCTTTCTTTAATAACTCGATAAGCTTGGGTAATTTTTCTTCGTCATCATCCACACAAACAGAAAAGCTGATAGCAGAATTTTGCATCAGGTTTAACTTTACACCACACTCCGCAAAGCAGGAAAAAATAGTACTCAGGTTTTCTTCTGCAATAAATGAAAAATCTTTTGCTGAGATACTGATCAGCACCTGGTTTGTTTTAAAAATAAAAGAAGGCACCAAAGGTTTTGTTTCAAGGTCGCGTGCAATCAAAGTTCCTTTTGAAGATGGGTTAACAAATGATTTTACATGCAACGGAATATTTTTATTTTCTAACGGCTTAATTGTTTTCGGATGAATGACCGATGCACCATAATATGCCAGCTCAATTGCATCGAGATAACTAATCTGTTCTAATTTTTGTGCGTCCTTAAAAAATTTCGGATCAGCATTCAATACACCCGGCACATCTTTCCAGATGCTTACCGATTCTGCATTTAAAAGGTAGGCAAATATGGATGCTGTATAATCCGAACCTTCTCTTCCTAAGGTAGAAGTATAGTTTTCAGAAGTGCTGCCGATGAAACCTTGAGTGATAACAATGTGATTTTCTTTATTGAATAACGGAGGAATTATTTTTCCGATTAAATCACCGCTCATTTCCCAATTCACTTTTGCTTCGCGATACGTATTGTCGGTTTGCAAAACATCACGTACATCCTGCCAGGCATTTTTTATGGCAACTGAATTTAAGTACGCACTTACAATAGTTGTTGAAATCAATTCTCCGATGGAAACAATCTGATCATATACAAATCCATAGCTGCGTGGTTCTTCTTCCAGCACCCAGTCAATCTCCACCAAAAAATTATTTACTTTTTCAAATATCGGGTGTGTTGAATCAGCAAATAAATCGTCCATAATGCTGCGATGATAGCTTCTTACTTCTTCCAACATCAGATGCGCCATTTCTTTCTCGTGAAAATATGCATGCACCACTTTTTCCAAGGCGTTGGTTGTTTTTCCCATCGCAGAAATCACCACCACTAAATCCTGGTTAGGAAACAATTGCAAAACAGTTGCAACATTTTTTACTCCCGCTGCATCTTTCACCGATGCTCCACCAAACTTAAATACTTTCATTCAACTGTTCTTTTGTAAGCTTACAATTAATCCATTCATCATCAAAACTCGGATTGTGTTTTTTGTAAAAGTTAATTGCCGGTTCATTCCAGTCCAACACTTGCCAGTGCAACTGATTCATTCCCGCTTCACGGCTTTCTTTTAGCACTTCGTCAAACAATAATCTTCCTATTCCTTTGCTGCGCATCGACTGTGTAACAATAATGTCATCGAGATAGGTGCCTTTCCCCTTCCAAGTTGAATACTTTGTATAATAGATTGCTATGCCCACAAGTTTATTTTCTGTTTCTGCTACTAAGCATTTAAAAACCGGTTGCGCACCAAATCCGTCTGCAATCATATCCTCCACCGTATTGGTTACTTCATGGGGTGCTTTTTCAAACAATGCCAGCTCGCGGATTAATTCTAACACCTGCGGCATATCTTCTTTCCTACTTTTGCGAATATTAATTTTCATTGGCAACAAAAATAATTTATTTAGTAAGTAGGGAGTTAGGAGTAGGGATAGACAGGATATATTTGGACTATCTCAAATCCTAAACTTCTTCTTAGTATCACTCCATGCTCAATATTGGGTCTCAAAGCCAATCGTAACAAACCCTACTCCCCACCCCTAACTCCCTACAAATTATGCAACTACATTATAAAAAAATTGGCGAGGGCGCTCCATTTATCATTTTACATGGATTATTCGGCTCTGGCGATAACTGGCAATCATTTGCACGAAATCTATCCGCAAATAATTTTTCCGTTTACCTTGTTGATTTGCGTAATCATGGTCATTCTCCTCACGCTGATGCACATAATTATATAACAATGAGTGAAGATGTGGTGGCCTTGATTGAACAGCAACATCTCGAACAACCCATTATTTTGGGGCATAGCATGGGTGGTAAAGTGGCCATGCAATTAGCCATCGATCATCCCGATTTACTATCAAAAATAATTGTGGTTGATATTGCTCCATATGCCTATCCTCTGCATCATCAAAAAATTATTGATGCATTAAATGCTGTTGATGTGCAATTGATACCCACTCGAGGAGAAGCAGAAAAAAAACTGGGGGAGCAAATAGCCGATAACGGAACGCGACAATTTTTGTTAAAAAATTTATTCTGGAAAGCAGATAATCAATTGGCATGGCGATTTAATTTATCGGTGATTGAAAAAGATATCGCTGAAGTCGGAGCCGCTACTGAAAGCGAAACACCTATTGAGGTAGCAACAATGTTTGTTAAAGGAGAGCAGTCCGATTATATTGATGAAACAAAATTTGAATCTATTAAAAAAACTTTTCCAAGAGCCGAATTAGTTGTAATTAAAAATGCAGGGCATTGGGTACATGCCGATAATCCAAATGAATTGTTGAAGGCAGTTTTGGAATTTGTTTCTCCAAAGACTTAACCGCAAAGAACGCAGATTGAAATCTTGCGAATGCGCAGAGAACGCAGTGTTTTTTCTTGGCGATTCTCAGCGAAAACTTTTGCGTTCTCTGCGGTTAAAAATTTTATTTCCATTGCAAGGTTCCCAACAAGTGTTCTATATCTTTTTTGATATAGTTCACCACCGGTGCCAGTGAATCGCTATTGGGCACCACATTAAAATACAAAGCACCTCTTAAAAAATGTTGCGTACTGTCTGTCATAAAAAACTGAATATTAGAGGCGGCCTCTCCACCAATTTCATACAGCATACCACTTGCCCCAAAATTATTTTGAATCAATTGCTCATTAATTCCATTGGCTTTTTGAGTGTGTTTATAAACCAGTGTGCGCGAGTCCTCGGTGTATGCAGTTAAATCACCTTGCATTTTTTTATACGTTAAATAAACATTTGCATTAAATTGTGGAAGCGCAATATACCACCAACACGGTTCGCTCACATCATTGGTATCATGAAGTGGTTGTGCTAAGCCGGGAATTTCAAATTTAAAAGGGCACTCTGTTGGTTCAAACAATTTGTAGGTATGTGCAGGAAAACTGATTCGGAAATAACCATAAGGTTTAGGTGTAGGATTTTCATCGCACGAAATAATAAGAAACAGAATCAGGACGAACCAATATTTCATCCTGCAAAGAAAACGAAATAGCTGATGCTATAAAGGCTTTAAAATGATGAGAAACCTTGTCGAGATTTGACCCTGACTTATCTAACGACATAGTGGCCTTGTCGAAAACAATTCCACAATTCAGTGAATTAATTAGATTTGTTGACCACAGCAAAATGAATTTGCTGATTTTATTTCTTACTCAATCATATTCATTCCATATCAAATTAAATACTTTATTCTATGAAAATTAAAAAGGCATTATTGCTCTTGCTTATTGTTTTAAACGTAGTGTTAATACACACATCTGGCTATAGCCAAAAAAAGAAAGGTACCGAAAAAGAAAAAACAGATTCATTAAATGCCGCCACCTTTAAAGGGCTCAGTTTTCGTAGTATCGGGCCTGCAGTTACCTCGGGCCGCGTGGTTGATTTTGCTGTGAATCCAAACAATCATAAAGAATATTATGTAGCTGCAGCAGGTGGTGGAATTTGGAAAACAACCAATGCTGGAATTACCTATGATCCAATATTTGAAAACGAAAGGTCCTATTCTATTGGCTGTGTAAGAATAGACCCCAATAATACCAATGTGATTTGGGTAGGATCAGGTGAAAACAACAATCAACGTAGTGTGTCATACGGAGACGGTGTTTATAAATCAGTAGATGGCGGCAAGTCGTGGAAAAACATGGGGCTGAAAAACTCAGAGCACACCGGTATGATTGTTATAGATCCAAAAAATTCTGATATCGTTTATGTAGCTGCTTATGGACCGCTATGGAAAGAAGGTGGCGATAGAGGTATTTATAAAACTACCGATGGTGGCAAAACCTGGAATAAAATTTTGTTTGTAAGTGAAAACACCGGCTTCAACGAAATACATATGGATCCGCGCAACAGCAATGTATTATATGCCTGTGCTCATCAACGCAGGCGACAAGTATATGCTTATATTAGTGGAGGACCCGAATCCAATATTTATAAAAGTACTGATGGTGGCACTACATGGGATACCTTAAAAACCGGTTTACCCGAAGGCGATAAAGGAAGAATTGGTTTAGCTATTTCGCCTGTCAATCCTGATTATGTATATGCAATTATTGAAGCCGGAACGAAAAAGAGTGGTGTTTATCGTTCCATAAACCGTGGTGCAACGTGGGAAAAAATGAGTGATAATTCAACCGCAGGAAACTATTATCAGGAAATATTTTGTGATCCGAAAGACGTGAACAAAGTTTTTTATATGGATTTCTGGGTGATGGTTTCAACTGACGGAGGAAAAACATTTAAAAAGATTGGAGAAAAATATAAGCATGTAGATAACCATGCGCTGTGGATCGATACTGATGATACACAGCATCTCATTGTTGGTTGCGATGGTGGTGTTTATGAAACGTATGACTTCGGACTTAATTGGCAATTCAAAGCCAATCTTCCGATCACACAATTTTATAAAGTGGAAGTGGATAACAGCAAACCATTTTACTATGTATATGGCGGAACACAGGATAATCAATCACTAGGTGGACCATCAAGAACCATCAGCGGAAATGGCATTACCAATGCCGATTGGTTTGTTACACAGGAAGGAGATGGTTTCGAATCACAGATTGATCCTGACGATCCCAATATTGTATATGCTCAATCGCAATATGGAGGTCTTGGACGTTATGATAGAAAAAGTGGCGAAGTGGTGGACATTAAACCTATTGAGGGAGAAAATGATTCGGCCTATAGATGGAACTGGGATTCGCCATTAATTGTTTCTACACACAAACACACTCGATTGTATTATGGTGCCAATAAACTTTTTCGCAGTGACGACCGTGGTAATTCATGGACAGTAATTAGTGGCGATATGTCGCGTCAAATAGATCGCAATAAATTGCCCTTGATGGGAAAAGTTTGGAGTGTGGATGGAATTGCAAAAAATCAATCAACAGATTTTTATGGCCAGTTGGTTACCATAGCCGAAAGTTATTTTGATGAAAACAATTTAGTAGTGGGTACTGATGATGGCTTGATACACATTACAACCGATGGTGGAAAAAATTGGATGCGTATTGACAATATTCCGGGTGTACCTGAACGCACCTATGTAAATCAAATAATTGCATCTCAGCACGACAAAAACACTTTTTATGCCACCTTCAATCATCACCGTTATGGTGATTTTAAACCATATATTTTTAAAAGTATTGATGGCGGAAAAACCTGGCGTTCCATTGCGGGCAATTTGCCAATACGTGGCAGCGTCTATTCGGTGGCCGAAGATCATTTAAATGCCGACTTACTTTTTGCCGGTACCGAATTTGGAGTGTTTTTTACCAACGATGGCGGACAACAGTGGATTCAACTCAAAGGAGGATTGCCTACTGTTGCTGTGCGCGATATTGCCATTCAAAAAAGTGAAGACGATCTGGTGTTAGCAACCTTTGGAAGAGGGTTTTATATTTTAGATGATTATTCTTCGTTGCGTACATTTAAAACTGCTGACCTAAAAAAGGAAGCGATAATTATGCCGATAGCGGATTCGTGGATGTTTGTTGAAGCAAGAAACATGGGCGCCCCGTTAAAAGGTTTTCAAGGCGAGAGTTTTTACTCAATGGCCAATCCTCCTGCCGGAGCAATGTTTACTTATTATTTGAAAGACAATCTTAAAACCCTTAAAGAAAAACGTCAGGAGGAAGAAAAAACAAAAATTAAAGAGGGCACGCCTGTATATTATCCCTCCATCGATTCGCTAAGAATGGAAGATGTACAACCGGAGCCTTACATATGTTTTACAATTACTGACGCAAATGGTAATGTGGTGCGCAATTTAAAAGCAACCGCCAAAAAAGGTATGCAACGCGTTGTTTGGAATTTCCGTTATCCATCACCCGCACCTATCGAATTTAAAACCGCAGATCCAACCAATCCTTATGATCAACCTGAAACCGGATACCTTGCTATGCCTGGAAAGTATTTTGTTACCATGAATAAATTTGATCCCGATGCATCGGGCGGCACGCTAACTGAATTAGTTTCGGCACAACCCTTTATTATTAAATCGCTCAACAACGCAACCTTTGCCGCCACAGACAAAAAAGCGGTGGATGAGTTTAGCCAAAAAGTGAGTGAGCTCAGAAGAGTAACTGCTGCCGCTAATAATTACAGGAGTGAGTTAGTGAATAAAATCAAATACATAAAAACAGCTTTAATTGATGCACCGGCCAGTATGAAGGGGGTAAGCGATCAGGTATTTGCCATCGAAAAAAGATTGGTTGGTGTGGATGCAAAACTCAATGGCGATGCAACACTTTCGAAACGCGAATTCGAAACTCGACCTTCCATTACCGGACGCATAAGCACCATCGAAAGTTCATTATGGACATCCACATCAGCACCCACCCAAACTTCAATACAATCTTTTACAGCTGCATCAAATCAATTTGAAACAGTACTCGCAGAAATAAAATCAATTGATGGGGAGATAAAGAAAGTGGAAACAATACTGGAACAAAACAATGCACCCTATACGCCCGGAAGAATGCCTATGAAATAGGCAGCAAATGCTATTACTATTTTTTGTCTGTTTTTTGATTTTTACGTTTCAGAAAGAAATTGTCCATCCGCAAAACAGTAGTTTTGCGGATTCCTTTTATATATGAACAACAACATTTATGAGTGATCAAAAAGAAATCACCAAAACAAAATTTTCACCTTACCAGGTTTTGGCAATCGTAATACTTGCACTCACTCAATTTACTGTTGTGCTCGATTTTATGGTAATGTCACCATTGGGCGATATGCTTATGAAATCAATGGGGCTTACCACTACCCAATTTGGTTTTGCCGTTTCGGCTTATGCATTTAGTGCCGGTATTTCAGGTTTTCTCACAGCAGGTTTTGCTGATCGATTCGACCGTAAAAAATTATTGCTGTTTTTTTATGTAGGTTTTATTGCCGGTACCTTATGTTGTGGTTTGGCAAACACGTATGCATTGCTGATAGCTGCCCGAATAGTTACCGGAATTTTTGGTGGAGTGATAGGTTCCATATCAATGGCTATTGTTGCTGACTTGTTTTTGCTGGAGCAACGTGGCAGAGTAATGGGCTTTCTGCAGATGGGATTTGGCACGAGTCAAGTATTAGGAATTCCTATTGGATTATACCTTGCTAATAGCTGGGGGTGGCAGGCGCCTTTTTTAATGATTGTTGGATTGTCTGCAGTAATCTGGCTCATTACACTGCTGAAACTGCAACCTGTTAACAAACATCTTTTGATTCAAACAGAACATAATGCCCTCAAACATTTATGGAGTACCATCGCTAAACGCGAATATCGTATAGGATTTTTAGCAACCGCTTTTTTATCCCTCGGTGGATTTATGATGATGCCTTGGGGCAGTGCATTTGCAATTAACAATTTGAATGTTACCACACATCAGCTACCCATTTTGTTTATGGTTGCCGGTATTGCAACACTTCTAATCATGCCGGTAATTGGAAAGTTAAGCGATAGAATTGAAAAATTTAAATTGTTTGCTATTGCCTCGCTTTGGATGACGGTGGTGGTTTTAGTTTACACCAATATGACACCGGCTCCCTTTTGGATTGTGACACTGATGAACGTGGTGATGATGATGGGAATTATGAGCCGTATGGTGCCTTCGATGGCATTAGTAACTGCATTGCCCGACATGAAAGACCGAGGAGCCTTTATGAGTGTAAACTCTTCTCTGCAACAAATTGCAGGAGGCGTGGCGGCTGGCTTTGGCGGAATAATAGTGGTACAACAAACAAAAGTAAGCCCCTTGGAACATTACGATACTTTAGGTTTTATTGTGGTAGCCATTGTATTGATTAATATTTTTTTTGTGTACCGGGTTAGCAACATTCTTAAAGCAAGAAAAGCAGTTCAACTAGTATAACCTTTGATGAATTAAATTTAATTCGAAAAAAACAGGTGCAACTGTTTTTTATTCTTTCACCAATTTTATTTTTGATGATGCACCGGTATTACTTCTGATTTCCAAAACGTACACTCCAGCGCTCAACGCTGCAAGGCTAATGTTTGACTTCCCGTAAAAATACTGCTGGATTATAACACGACCTTCCACATCACATATTGTCAACAAGGCATTTGCAAACTTGCTTGCTGTAATGCTACATTCATCCAAAACCGGGTTCGGAAAAATAGCAATAGATGCTTCATCATTTTGCTCTTTGATGCCAATGGCACAAGGATTAATCTGTAATTGAAATGAACTTGAAATAGTATCATTACAATTTCCAACAATGTTAAAAGTTAAATTATCAATACCAATAAAAGTACTATTGGTTTGATAGGTGGTGTTTAAAGAAGCAAGGTTTCCATAACTACCTGCACCTCCTGACCAAAAGTATGAACTGTAATTGCTATTGCTGATTACAGCCGAAAGATTAATAGTGGAACCGGCACATGCTGAAGTGCTATCAGCAGAAAGTGTTGCAAACAAAGAATTGATGGGAGCTTCACAACCCGGGTTAGTATAAGTAGCATTACCCGGAAAATCAAACAAAACAGTAGCTCCGTCTTCATCGCCAATTGCGCCACTTTGCATTTTTAATGAATCAATATGATAAGTAACAGAATCGCCACAAGCATCAACTAACATAGAAAGTGTTCGGGTGAGTGTTCCGGTTGTTCCATAATTTTTAAAATGGCCTGATGTATTTCCTGAGCATTGAAAAATCATAATAAGAGTGTCCGTTAATCCTGCAAAAGAATTAAAGGCCGGATTCATATTAGTGCTGGTTACTAAAACCACTGTGCTTCCGGCAGGCAATATGCCACCAACCGGTTCCTGAACAAAACCGCAACCTCCAATAGCAGAATTGATAGCGGCAACATTAGCGGCCGTTTGTGGATTCTGACAAATTCCTAAAAAAGCATTATTTACATTCGGCCAATTAACTACAAGAAGCGATAGTGGTAAATCATTCGGGCCAACAATAAAACGCACCATTTCGTTTTCACCTTCAGGTGTGCCACAGGCTGCAACTAATATACTTTGAATTTCAAAACAGGTTGTAGGAACTTGAGCGTTAGTGGTTTGATGAGTAAATCCCATTATCAAACAAAAAGCAAACATTATGGACTTTCTCCATCTGCTTTTTGCAATAGGTAGATTTTTGTTTAAGACTGATTCACAAATAAAATTTGTAGTGTTATTAATCATCGTTAAAAATATCAAGGTTTATTATTCGATTCAAAAATAAGAAATATAATGTGCAGCTATCTTAATTTATTATCTAACTCAACTGCTTCATTTAATAAATCAATTAGTGCCGTTTGGTCTATTTCAGTAATCGAATTAAAAATTTTATAAAACACTTGCTTATTGGTTCCGTGTGTTAAATACGCATCCACATCTTTTAATTTATTTCCATAACAAAATCCAAAAAGCACGCCACTTTTGATTCCACCCCATGGAACAGATGCAGGCCAAATCATACAAATTCTTTTCTTGCCATAATAATATGGAACATTATAAGTCAACTTCTCTTTGCAACTACATGGTAAAGTTGTTAAAACAATTTGCCTGAGATGATCAACAATTAAGCGCTCTTCACTTGGAAGATATTCCCAAAACTCAACCATCGAATAAAACTTAATTCCATTTTGAAAAATCATCGTGTTATAAAAATACTAAATACAGTATTTAAATCTTAACCTGTTTTCTTTAACTAAAATATTTTTCACGATATCGCAAAAATGGTTTTTCAATTAGATAGGATAAAGTGATTCCTATTGCCAACGCCAAAATAAAATAACTGATAAAAAATACTTCAGTATTCAAGTTGAAAAGCAATATTATCTTTTTTGCAAACAGATGCCACAAGTATATTGAATATGAATGCAGACCTACAAAACAAATTATGTTAACCGGAATTTTAAACCATTTATTTTGGAAAGCAACCGCCATCTGTGTTTCATCTAAAAAAAGTAAAAGCAAAATACCAAATCCAATATTAATGGAAGTTAGTCCAATGGTATTCATAAAAAAACTTCCGGCTTGAAAAATAAATGCAGGCAGAATAAATGCAACAGCCAGAATCGAAAAAAATATTTTCGTTTTTATAAATTGATGGTTGAATCCGGTGAATCGATACAGGTATGAACAAATAACTCCAACAACAATTCCATCCATCCTTAAGTGAGTAGCGATAAAAGGAAAAAATATTTTATTGCTGTTTGCATTCGAAATGGAATATCGCATCAAAAAACAAATAACCAGTAGACTAAAAAAAAACAGCAACATAAATTTTTTGTTTTCTAGTTTATTTGTCAATATGCACAATGGAATAAAACAAGCAAGTGCTAAATAAAAATGTTCCTCCACTGCCAACGACCAGGTATGTGTCCACATAGCCGGTAAATAACTTTGCAGGTAAAACACTTCAGCAAGAATTTCGTTCCAACTATAAAAACTTTTTGCGTAGAGCCAATGAACAGCAATCGAAAAAATAATGAAAATGTAAAACGAAGGATAAATCTTGAACCCTCTTCGAATCAGGAATCGCTTAATGTCAACTTTATTGAACTGCAAATATTCCTGAAACAATAATCCTGAAACCAAAAATCCACTGATTACAAAAAATAGATCAACACCAATCCATCCTATCTTAGATAAAAATGTATCTAAATCACCATGACGAAACAATACAAGAATAATTGCCAGACCTCTTAGAAAATCTAATCCCTTTATTCTCATCTGTTATTTTCAAAACATATAGGTTGAAAAATTAAACCCTTTTGCAATCAATCAACGACCAATAAAAATACTTTTTATGATTCGGTCTGCTTCGACAACTTCTTAGATCCGGCATAAATTTCAAATTTCAAAAATCTGCATTCAATAGGTCCGTTATACAAATGTATTTTACGCGTAGTGCGCAAACCAATATGTTTTGCTGCATCCAAATTTCCTGTAAAAATCCAACAAGTCCATCCTTTAAAATTTTGTTTCATTGCATCGCCCACTTTTTTATACATGTCGATAATGTCTTTTGGTTCGATGCGTAAGCCATAAGGTGGATTACAAATAAGTACACCTGTTTCTGTTTCGGGAATAAATTTTTCAAAAGTTGATTTTCTTAATTGTATGATATCGGTTAATCCAGTATTTTCAATATTCTGCCGTGCCTTATCTAAAACAATTCCGCTGATATCTGAGCCGTAAATTTTAACTCCTTCTGCAGAAATTTCAGCTGCTAAAGCTTCCTCATAAATCTGTTTCCACAAAGCTTCATCAAAATCTTTCCATGTTTGAAAACCAAAACTTTCTTTAAATTTATTAGGCGCGATATTGCGGGCAATCATGGCAGCTTCAATTAAAATGGTGCCGCTGCCGCACATAAAATCGGCCAATGCCGTTTTTTTATCCCAACCACTCATCAGCACTAAAGCAGCTGCCAATGCCTCGTTAATCGGAGCCTGGTTAGTGTAATCGCGATAGCCGCGCTTGTGAAGCGAATCACCAGAGCTATCAAAAGATAAAGTGCATCTGTCCTGATAAATATGCAAATGAATTCGAAGGTCAGGATGATCAATATCTACATTGGGTCGATCGCCTGTTGCTTCGCGAAACTGATCCACTATTGCGTCTTTTGCTTTTAAAGATGCGTACTGCGAATGCGTGAGTGTGGATTGATTCAATGTGGCGTTGATGGCAAATGTTTGTTCCAACGAAAAATGTTGACTCCAGTCAATGTTTTGAATTTCGGTATACAGCATGTCTTCGTTAGCTGCTTCAAAAGTGCAGATGGGTTTTAAAACACGAAGGGCAGTGCGGCACAGTAAATTGGCTTTGTACATAATTGTCAAGTCGCCTTCAAATTCAACAGCACGTGTAAGTTTTCGGATATTGGAGGCGCCAATTGCTTCCAGCTCTTCGCAAAGAACATCTTCAACACCGGCAAAAGTTTTAGCAATTAGTATCACAGTTATATTTTTTTCAAAGATAAAAACTAAGTGGAGTATTGACCCCTAACCCCTAAAGGGTGATAGTCGAGCGCGTGGATCCCTTTAGGGAATTTAAGGGTGAGCGTAGGCAACCATAATTATTTTAAGAAATTTAAACTTGCACTTAGTATTTTAGCCGCAGGTATTAAACTAAGAGCGTGTTTGGATTTCATAAAATGATTAAATCAACT
>JANNXV010000010.1:0-4346 GCA_031409815.1 Bacteroidota bacterium | reverse complement strand
CCTCCATCACCCATACAACCTAAATTTTTACTCGGGAAAAAGGATGTTGTTCCTATAGTGCCTATCGTTCCTGCTTTATGAGTAATACCATTTTTCATGGTAAAATCAGCACCAATTGCTTGTGCTGTATCTTCAATAACGTGCAAATGATTCTCGTTTGCAATTTCCATAATGCGCTGCATATCGGCACACTGGCCGAACAAATGAACCGGTACAATGCCAACAGTCCTTTTGGTGATGGCTCTTTCAACAGCATCGCCATCTAAAGTAAAAGTATCCGGATCAACATCAACTAAAACGGGCTTTAGTTTTAGCAATGCAATTACTTCAGCGGTTGCTACATAAGTGAAACTGGCAGTAATTACTTCGTCACCGGGTTTAAAATTAAGTGCCATCATTGCAATCTGCAGTGCATCAGTTCCATTTGCACATGGAATAACGTTTTTTACATCCAGATAATCTTCCAATTCTTTGGCAAAGGCTTTTACCTCAGGCCCATTGATGTAGGCTGAAGAGGTTACTACATCCATAATGGCTTTGTCAATCTCCGGTTTAATTTTTTCATACTGGCTGATTAAATCAACCATTTGTAATTTTTTTACAGCTTCCATTTACAATTGAGGTGTTATAAATTTAACTCTTTATCTTAAAACTTCTAGTTATAACGTAATAAACAAATTTTTTTATTCGCGTGCGAAGATAAAAGTAATTTGCTGAATAGGGTACTTAATTTACGCTCGGTTTCGACACATAAATTGGCTATTTTCGCCCACTTATGGTGAGAATAATTTTAGTATTAATTGTCCTATCCTACCCTCTTTCAATTTCGGCTCAATCCAGTGTTAAAGATTCATCAATTTCGATGGTGATGATAAGCCCCGGTATTGGATTGCAAGCAGCAGGAGGTGATTTGGCAGACCGCTTTGGAAACAATGCGGTGTTAAGCATGGATGTAACCTATAAGCATCGAAAAAAATGGATGCTAACTGCAGAAGGAAGTTTTATTTTTTCGAATAATGTTAAGCAACAAAACTTATTTACTCATTTAATTAATGATCAGGGCGTGATAATTGGCGATGATGGGAAAATTGCTGATATCAGATTATATGAAAGGGGTTATTACATTACACTAGCAGTGGGCAAATTGTTTAACTTTAAAAAGCCAAATCCAAATTGTGGTGTGTTTATTAATGCAGGAGGCGGATATATTCAACACAAAATACGCATTGAAGATTATGCTAAAACAGTGCCTGCAGTGCGCGATGAATATAAAAAGGGGTATGATCGGCTGACGAATGGATTTTGTTTGCGCGAAAGTGTTGGATTACTTTATATAAGCACCTATCGATTAATCAATTTTACTCTTGCATTGGATGCTGTGCAAGGATTTACCCAAAGCCGCAGATCTTACAATTTTGATGATATGGGGGCTGACAATAAGCAACGGCTTGATTTGTTGTTTGGTGCTCGTATTGCCTGGGTACTTCCGTTATACTCACAGGCACCTGATAAATACTATATCTACTGATGTGGTTACTGTATTTTATTGCTGTAAAATTATATGGCTTGGGCATTGTATGCTTATCAGTTTTTAATAAGAAAGCATCGCTGTGGGTTAAAGGAAGAACCGGAATTTTTCATCATATTGAAAACACTATTCAGCCGGGCGAGAAACGTATTTGGTTCCATTGCCCATCATTAGGAGAATTTGAGCAAGGTAAACCGGTTTTAGATGCTTTGCGAATTATTTATCCTAATTATAAAATTGTACTTACTTTTTTTTCTCCATCGGGATATGAGGTAAAAAAGAAAGAACCAAAGGCAGATTATGTGTTTTATCTACCGCTTGATGGACCCTCAAATAGCAAGTGGTTCGTTAAAACTATTCAACCAGAAATGGCGTTTTTTGTTAAATATGATTTCTGGCATTTTTACATTCATGAACTACATCGCAACAAAATTCCATTGTTTAGTATAGCAGCCATTTTTCGTCCGGGACAAATTTATTTTAGATGGTATGGAATTTTTTTTAAAAACATTTTAAAACGCTTTACACATTTATTTGTGCAGAATCAACAGTCGCTTGAGTTGTTATACAAACATGAATTAGCTCATGTATCGGTAAGTGGCGATACTCGTTTCGACAGGGTTTATCAAAATAGTCGCAACCCTCAAGCAATTGAGGCAATTGAAAAATTTAAGAACAATAAATTTTTATTTGTTGCGGGTAGCACCTGGCATGCTGATGAAAAATTAATTACTGAATTGATCAACCAAAATGAGAACATAAAATTCATCATTGCTCCACATGAAATTAAGTTGCATCACATACATGTTTTTTGTCAATCGCTCAAACGAAAATGGGTGCTGTACTCAGCTTTAAATTTGGGAACCGCTGATCAGTTTGATGTGATGATTATTGATAATGTTGGGATGTTGAGCAGGATTTATGCTTATGCAGATTTAACCTATGTAGGCGGTGGATTTGGTGTTGGTATACATAATACTTTGGAAGCGGTGGCTTTTGGTGCCCCTGTAATTATTGGACCTAACTATAAAAAGTTTCAGGAGGCCTGCGATTTGGTTCAACAAAGAACTGCTTTTGTAATAAATGACCAGAATGATTTGAATCAACTAGTTGTTGACTTAGTAAAGAATGAACAACGCAGAATTGACATTGGTAAAAAGAATATCCGTTTTATTGAGAGTAGAAAAGGCGCCACTGATGTGGTGATTAACTACCTAAAAATAAATTTTCCTGAAAAATAAAAAATGAATTCCATTAATGGTATTCTTTATTTCTTCGGTTTTCCTATCACATTATAATTGTTTTCACCTTTCAAAATGCTGTTATAAAGTGTTGGATTGTTTAAAACAGAAATTGCATCAGCTATTACAGGATCATTGTTAAATGAATACTCATAGCGACCTTTTTGAAAGTGATACCTGCCTACAATTTCCTTTTCAAGCAATAGTTTTATTTCCGGCTTAAATCGTATTAAATCGGCATTTTTATCATGCTTCATTTTTTGTCCTAACTTTTCGTATTCGCTTTTGATATTGTCAAAGTACTTGTCTTTGGTTGCAATCAATTTCAATTCTTCTAGATTCTTTTCAGAGTCAGTACTGTAGTCGTAATCCTTATCAGAAAGAAATTTGATGAAGTCATTGTAGTCAGCATCCGTTAACTTAAATTGACGAGCGGAAATAATAGAGTCGTGATGATTGCGATAATAGGTTGCATAATCAAACAATAATAATTTTTTTGATAATGCTGTGATAATATTTGATGCTGCAGCCGGTTCTATAAATCGATCCGGAAAAACTCCGCTACCATCAAATACCACTCGGCCGTGCAACGTTTTAAATTCTTTTATGAGTGAATCAGGTACATGTTCAACGCTACCATCTTCATGTCGCGAAGCATAATTAAGTGCCTGCACACACCGACCGCTTGCAGTATAATATTTGGCAACCGTAATTTTTACTTGTGTATTGTAAGTTAGCGGTTTGGTTTGTTGTACCAATCCCTTTCCAAAACTGCGTTGGCCAATCACCACTGCACGGTCTAAATCTTGAAAGTTGCCGGCTGTTATTTCGCTGGCTGAAGCAGAACCACGGTCTACTAACACGGTGATTGGCATATCAGGATCCATGGCATCGTTCTTTGCCGCATAAGTATTGGTGGAACCTTGTATTTTTCCCACTTGTTTTACCAAAACTGTTCCTTTGGGAATCCATAAGTTTAAGATGTTAACCGACTCTTCGAGTAATCCTCCACCATTGCCGCGTAAATCAAACACAAGTGATTTAAGCTTTGGGTTCTTTTGGAGTTCAGTGAATGCACTGCGCATTTCGCTGTAACAATTTTGAAGAAATTTATCGAGCTTGATGTAGCCAATGCTATCGTTAATCATTCCATAGTAAGGAACGTTATTGATTTTTATTTCTTCGCGTGTGATGGTTTTTTCGATAGGCTGAGCAGCGCCCGGTCTTCCCAATTTTAATTTGATGGTGGTTCCACTTTGACCTTTCATTAAATCGTCCACTTCGTCAGGTGCGAGTCCTTTAAGTGCCCTTCCGTTAACCTCCAGAAGTACATCTCCGGCACGCATATCTGCTTTTTGTGCTGCAAACCCTTCGTAGACATCAGCAATTACGATGCTATCGCCACGCCTGAATGATGAAGCCCCAAGGCCACCATACTCAGTGCTTACGTGTTTGATTCGGTAATCTTCTATTTCAGATTCGGGATAATAGTTGGTGTAGGGGTCTAAATTTTTCAGCATTCCATCGATTCCATGTTTCATCAGGTCGCCTGGTTTTACTTCATCAACATACAGCTG
>JANNXV010000009.1:0-19684 GCA_031409815.1 Bacteroidota bacterium | reverse complement strand
CATTATCTTTACAGCAGCGCTGCAGATTACAGCGGTTCACAAGGACTATTACCCATCTTCAAAATACAATGATTCCAAAGGCACAAGTCCCCTCGCACCAAAGCAGCCCGTCAGACTTGCGCCAGTGTTCTGCTAAATTTGAACACTTAAGCCAGTGGGGGAGACGATGTAGGTTTGTTTGTTAAATCAGATGCTTCAGCTAATGTAGGAATAAGAACAGCATCTCCTTTAAACAATCTTCATATCAAACAAACAACAAATACTATTGGTGGAAGAGGAATTAGGTTAGAAGATGGAGGCAGTGCCGACCAATGGATAATTTATTTAAAAGAAAACAACAGCGACAATTTGACTTTTGCATACAATGGCGCTGACAAATCCACCATCAATACAGCAGGAACTTACACCGCATCGGACAGGAAATTAAAGCACGAGATTGAACCGATGAAAAATGTATTGGATAAAGTCATGAAGTTAAGGCCATCAACCTATATTTATAATGATGACGCTGATAACAAAACTGTAATAGGATTAATTGCGCAAGATGCTGCAGCAGTTTTTCCGCAAACGGTTATTGATAATGACGGAAATAAATTCATCAATTATGATAATTATGCAATCATTGCTGTGAAAGCAATACAGGAACTCAAAAGCGTTGTTGATGAAAAAGATAAAGTGATTGCATCTTTGAAATCAGAAAACGATGAAATGAAAAAAAGGATGGATGCATTTGATAAATCACTTTCTCAATGCTGCATGAGCTATAAATCAGGAGCAGGAAATTTGGAATTGGGTGCAAATATTATCAATGATGTTGCAAAACTCGAACAAAACACTCCGAACCCATTCTCAGAAAACACAATTATTAAATTTTACATTCCTCAAAATGCAGAAAGCGGCATGATAAAAATTTATTCGTTTGATGGCGCTGAATTAAAATCAATAAGTATTTCAACAAAGGGTTTTGGACAAACAGAAATTTCAGGCAAAACGCTTTCAGCAGGAACGTATACTTATATGTTGCTATTGGATGGAAAGGTTGTGGATACGAAGCAGATGGTAATGACAAAATAAAAGTTGAATATAGACTTCAATCCCCCATCTCGAGCGCGCTTGTAGCGCGTTTGATGCATCAATGCTATAAAAAAATAACTAAACTAATGCTCACGCACGTAGCAGAACCCTGTAGGCGCGAGCGTGCAGCTCGTAATTACTTATCAATTCAACAACGTTTCCTTACTCGCTTTTAATATATCAAAAGCGGCTTCGGTTGAGCTGGATTCGGCATACATACGCAGAACAGGCTCGGTGCCACTGGCACGTATCATCAGCCAGTCGCCATTTTCAAAAAAGTATTTGTATCCGTCCATGTCTTCCACACGGGTTACTTTGTATTTGCCAAAAGCGTGGTATTTATCAGCCTTGCAGTTTTCGAGCACACGTTGTTTCACTTCTTCTTTCAGGTGAATATCGTTGCGCTCAAAAGAAAACTTGCCTACTATTTCATACACCTCAGCAATCATATCGTTTAATGTCTTGCCGCTTTTTGCCATAAACTCCCATATGGTTAAGCCAACCCAGATGCCATCACGCTCGGGTATATGTCCCTTGATGGCAATGCCACCGCTTTCCTCACCACCCACCAACACATCTTCGTTAATCATGATCTCTGCAATGTATTTGAAACCGATTTTTACTACTTCCAACTCCAATCCATAATGTGCGCAAAGTTTTGCAACCTTAGGTGTGGTAGAAAATGCAATACACACTTTGCCGGTCATGCCTTTGTATTTGTGGAGATAATGGATGAGCAACAGGATGATGTGATGCGAATCGACAAAGTTTCCTTTTGAATCATAAAATCCCAAACGGTCGGCATCGCCATCGGTCACCAAACCACAGGCAATATCGCCACGCGATTTAATGAGTGCAGAAAACTCAGCAAGGTTTTTATGAATGGGTTCCGGTGCCTGCCCCATAAACGATGGATTGTAATCGCAATGCAGCATGGTGAGTTCGGGCAATAAGCGTTTCATCACATTTTGCCCTGCACCGTACATGGCATCATAACCTAATTTCAAACCTGATTTCTTTATAGCCTCCAAATCGAAGTTTACTTTTACATGATCGCAATACATGGTTTCTAAATCGATGTAGCTTAACAAACCTTCTTTTGCGAAACTTTCTAACGACAGTTTATCCAAATCAATATTTGGTTGTTCAGGTATGAGGTCTTCAATGGCCTGCACATATTTTACCTGTAAGGGTCCGCCAAAAGAACCTTTTAATTTAAAGCCGTTGTAATCGGGTGGGTTATGGCTGGCAGTGATGATAATACCCAAATCAGTTTTCAGGTTCACACAACCCAACGAAATCATGGGAGTGGAAACAAAACCTTTTGCCAATTGAACTTTGATGCCCTTGCTGCACATTACCTTGGCAGTTACTTCGCAAAACAGCTCGCCCGCAAAACGGCAATCGTGCCCCAGCACAATACTTGTTTTTTTATTTTGAATTAACCATGCAGCTGTTCCTTGCGCTACACGCGCTACATTGTCAACAGTGAAGTCTTTTGCGATGATGGCTCTCCAGCCGTCAGTTCCGAATTTTATTTTCATATCAGTGATTTAGGATTTGGGGATTCAGGATTTCGGGATTTATAAATAATTCTTTGTGCAAATATAAAACTGTTTCCTTTTTTACTTGATACTTTCTATCTGATACTAATTTTTTAGTATTTATTATTTGCAGACACATATTCCGTTAGTTTATTCCATTCGGCATTTTGGAATGCCTTTAGGTAAAGGTAGGCTTCTGTTCGTGCAATGTCTTGTGCGTTAATTCGGGTAATCATCAATTGAAAGTTTTTTTCCTTTAATAGCTCAATCCACGAAACTCCATTCAATTGTATGTCCATCTTTACCATATCACGATAAGGTATTTCTGATAAAGCTGAATCGTTAACATAAATAAGTATTGACACCGGAGCATAACTGATTTCATTATTGCTTTTTTTCCAGATTTCCTTAACGATAAGGTTGGTAATGCTCCACTTTTTTTGTTGCAGATGGCTGATTACTTGATCACCGCCAAGGTTGTAAAACACTTCGGTGTTTTCTATTAGATAGTTTTGAATGGCATTTGCCAGTTGTTTACCTCCCAGCAGTTTTTTGCTTTCGATGCTATTGGCAAAGTTAATAGAGTAGGTAACCAGCTTTTGTGGAATTTCTATGGCCGTAAAATACGAAGGGTTAAATTGGTTGGTGCCAATAAAATCAGTTTTAATTTTTTGTGATTCTTTTACTCCGCTAACTACCTCGCCATTAAACTGCAGTATGTCGTAAGCATATTCTTTGGTGTTGATATAGTTGGAAATACTGGCACTAAAAGTTCCGTTTGCATTGCTATTAACACGAACACCCAAAAAGGCATCCTGCACATCTTTATAATCAATATAGCCATAGCTTACATCTTCTCCGGCTTTGTTTTTTTGGCTGAACGAAAATCCTTGGGTCACTGATTTTAATATTTTGCCGGAGTGTGTCCAGTATTCGTAAACAAAAATTACTTCCTGATCAATGAATTTTGTTTCGGTCGACCTCTCAATTTCTAGCAACGTAGCCCCGGTAATCTGAATTTCTTTGGCTGGCGAGTCCCACAACTTAACATGGTTGGCGGTTATTTCGTTATAAATAATACGGGTTAATTCTTTTACAAAATTGCAGCCCAGCGTATCGGATTGTTCGCTACTAACCACTCTTAATAACACAGGGGTTTGGGCAAAGGAATTAACGGTTCCGATGCAAAAAAATAGGATAATAAACTGCTTAACGGATAACCCTCTCATCAACAAAAACGAATCGGTACGAATATACAAATGACTGGTTACTTATTCTGCAATCTAATGCGCTTTAATTCGTATTGGTTGATACCTATTACTTTTGCGCCTCTTTTAGAAAACATGAGTTATACAGCGGAAATAGAGAAACGGAGAACGTTTGCCATTATCAGTCACCCCGATGCCGGGAAAACTACTTTGACCGAAAAGTTTTTGTTGTTTGGCGGTGCTATTCAAACGGCAGGTGCAGTAAAGTCGAATAAGATTAAAAAAACAGCTACCAGCGATTTTATGGAGATTGAAAGGCAGCGTGGAATTTCGGTTGCTACTTCGGTGATGAATTTTGAATATCGCGATAAGATGATTACGCTGTTGGATACTCCCGGTCATAAAGATTTTGCCGAGGACACTTATCGCACACTCACAGCAGTGGATAGTGTAATTCTGGTAATCGATTGTCAGAAAGGAGTAGAGGAGCAAACCTATAAGTTGATGGAAGTTTGCAGAATGAGAAATACCCCTGTTATCATTTTTGTAAATAAGCTCGATCGTGAAGGACAGTATGCTTTTGATTTGTTGGACGAGTTGGAACAGAAACTAAAAATTAAAGTACGTCCGTTAAGTTGGCCTATTAGCATCGGAAGCACTTTTAAAGGGGTGTATAATTTATTTGATCAAAGCGTGTATGCATTTACACCTGGTACTGATAAAAAACCGGAAGGTGTGCATATCAATGATATTGACGATCCGCAAATTGATAAGCTGGCTGGGCAATATGCAGCGCAATTGCGCGAAGATGTGCATTTGATTGAAGGTGTTTACGGTGCGTTTAACCGCGAAGATTATTTAGCAGGCCGTGTGGCTCCTGTTTTTTTTGGTAGCGCCATCAATAATTTTGGTGTGAAAGAAATGTTGGACACGTTTATAAAGATATCTCCTCCTCCGGGCGACCGTCCATCAGATGCAGGAGTGATTCATTCAACCGATAAAAACTTTACCGGATTTGTTTTTAAGATTCATGCCAATCTCGATCCACGTCATCGCGACCGCATTGCTTTTATCCGCATTTGTTCAGGTCGTTTTGAGCGTAATAAATTTTATCATCACGTAAGATTGGATAAAGATTTGCGGTTTACCAATCCTGCCACTTTTATGGCGCAAACAAAAAGCATAGTGGACGAAGCTTTTCCGGGCGATGTAATTGGTTTGTATGACTCAGGCAATTTTAAGATTGGCGATACTTTAACTGAAGGGGATGATATTCACTTCCAGGGAATACCCAGTTTCTCACCCGAAATATTTAAGGAGTTAGTAAACACCGACCCGATGAAAACAAAACAATTGGAGAAGGGAGTGAACCAATTAACCGATGAAGGGGTAGCACAATTGTTTACGCAATACGGTGGCAACCGTAAAATTATTGGTACTGTCGGTGAACTTCAATTTGAAGTAATCCAATATCGTTTGGAACATGAATACGGAGCCAAGAGCCGCTTTAATATGATGAATGTTTTTAAAGCCTGCTGGATCACTTCAACCGATAAAGACAAGTTAGATGATTTCGTAAAGTTCCGCCAACACCAGGTGGCGACAGATAAAGATGGCAACCTCGTTTACTTAGCCGACAGCCAGTGGATGCTCGATCAAATGATCAAGAATTATCCGGAAGTGCAGTTTCATTTTACCAGTGAGTTTAAGCGGGCGCAACTCGCGTAAGATACTCGATGCGTCATTCCCGCGAAGGCGGGAATCTCAAGCTATTAATCGAGGATTGCCACGCTCGTGCGAATGACAATAGTTTCGGGAATGACATTGTTTTCCAGAATGATCACTTAAACCTTGCACACCTGCAATTAAATTCTTTAATTTGTCTAACTAAATAATCAACTACTCTTATGAAAAAATTTCTATCCCTCCTCAGCCTTGCATTTATTGTGCAAACAAATGTTAACGCTACCGTTCGCACTCTTAATAACAACAACCCAAGCCCGGGGCAGTTTTCATTATTTTCTGCAGCAGTAACAGCTTCGGTTAATGGCGACACTATTTATGTGAGTGGTTCAGCCACGAGTTATGGAACCCAATTAATCTCAAAACAGCTAACTATCATTGGTACTGGGCATAATCCAAATAAACAAAACCCTTTGGTAAGCACATTTGATTATATTGATTGTGGTTTAGGTTCCTCCGGATCTAAATTTATTGGTTTGAATTTTTTTAGTATACTATTTATTAATACTTCAAATATTACTTATGAAAGTTGCAAGTTTTCATTTGGTGGTCCATATATTCTAGCTACACCTGTAACAGGAATAAATTTTAACAAATGTATATTTCTGATTCAGGCTATAGGAACAAATTCCTCTTCTCCTGTTCTATGCACTCTAGCTTTTAATAACTGTATTTTTAATAATGGAATAAATAGTTCACCTGCTCTTACACTAAGTGGAAGTGCAAACAATTGTCTTTTTTTGAGTTCATCTTTAGGCTCTGTTAGCCAAAATTTTAATAATTTTAGTTTCAACAATAATATATTCTACGGCACGTCACCGCAAATTACCGGTACCAATACCAATACAACAATGACAAAGAACATCAGTTTTGCATGTCCAAATAATGCTTTTAACGGAACTACACTTTCAGGTAATATAGTTAACTCCAATCCATTATTTACCACCTATCCTTTAACTAACGGTTTTCATTATACTGATAACTATGTGTTGCAAGCCGGTTCTCCCGGTAAAAATACAGGTAGCGATGGTAAGGATATTGGTTTGTATGGAGGTACTGATGGTATTAATTTTCGAATGGGTGGCGATCCTGCCATACCACAAATCAGGCAGATGAATGTTACTAACTCCGTATTACCTGCGGGTACTCCGGTGAATGTAAATATTATTTCTACCCGTAAAAATTAATCCGGTAGTAACCTGCATTTCCCGATCCCATGAAATGGATATTTGTTCTGCTGATTTTACTTTGCCCATTATGGCTGAGTGCTCAAAGCATTCTCAGAGGTGAGTATTTTTATGATACCGATCCCGGAGTAGGAGGTGGCATTGCCATCACTTCGTTTGTGCCTGCTAATATTGTGAATATGGGTTTGAATTTGCCAACCACCGGCTTATCTCCCGGCTCACATATATTGTATGTCCGTACTTTGGATGCTGACGGACGTTGGTCGTTGAGCGAAGGAAGAACCATCACCATTATTCCTTCTATCGTTGCTGCTGAATATTTTTATGATACGGATTTAGGTGTTGGCAATGGAACCGCTATTCCTTTAGCTGCATTTGCTGATTCTGTAAATTTTAATGCCACATTTCCAACTACCGGTTTATCTACCGGCACACATACACTTTATGTTCGCACCAAAGATACTGATGGACGCTGGTCGTTGAGTGAAGGAAGAACCATCACCATTGTTCCTTCCATCGTTGCAGCCGAATATTTTTACGATACCGATTTAGGAGTTGGTAATGGAACTGCAATTCCTTTAGCTGCATTTGCTGATTCTGTAAATTTTAATACTACATTTCCAACCACCGGTTTAACAAACGGCACCCATACACTTTATGTTCGCACCAAAGACACGGACGGACGATGGTCACTGAGTGAAGGAAGAACTATCACCATTATTCCTTCTATCATTGCTGCGGAATATTTTTATGATACTGATTTAGGTGTTGGCAATGGAATTGCTATTCCTTTAGCTGCATTTGCTGATTCAGTAAATTTTAATGCCACGTTTCCAACTACAGGTTTATCAACCGGAACGCATACACTTTATGTTCGAACCAAAGACACTGAAGGCCGTTGGTCGTTAAGCGAAGCCAGAACCATCACCATTATTCCTTCCATTGTAGCTGCTGAATATTTTTATGATACTGATTTAGGAGTTGGTAATGGAGTACCAATACCCGCTTTTGCATTTGCTGATTCAGTAAATTTTAATGCCACGTTTCCAACTACAGGTTTAACGCCCGGCACGCATACATTGTATGTTCGTACTAAAGACACTGACGGCCGTTGGTCATTGAGCGAAGCACGAACCATCACCATTGTTCCTTCCATTGTTGCAGCGGAATATTTTTACGATACCGATTTAGGAGTCGGTAATGGAACGCCCATTCCGTCATTTGCATTTGCTGATTCGGTAAATTTTAATGCTACCATACCAACCACTGGTTTAACACTCGGTACGCATACACTTTATGTTCGCACTAAAGACACCGATGGCAGATGGTCAATTAGTGAAGCAAGAACCATCACCCTTGTTCCATCTATCGTTGCATCAGAGTATTTTTATGATACCGATCCGGGAGTTGGCAATGCCACGCCTATATCCACATCATTAAATGCTGATTCAGTTAACTTTAATTATCTGTTTCCTACCAATCATCTTAACTTAGGCACGCATGCCTTGTATGTGCGTACAAGGGATAGCGATGGACGGTGGAGCCTTACAGAGCCAAGAGCGATTACACTCACTGCTGATTCGGCATTATTGGTTAGGATACGTATCGAAGGATTTTATAGTGCAGCCACCCAGAGTTTAGCCTCGGTTCTTGATCCGGTTAATGAACCTACTATTTGCGATCAGATAACCATATCATTGGCTCAAAACAGTGCTCCTTACAATATTGTTTTTACACAAAACACTTTTCTGATGACGGACGGAATGGCCACTATTGTGGTGCCCACGGGTGCAGCAGGCAATTCGTATTATATTGTGGTGAAACATCGAAATTCTTTAGAAACCTGGTCGAAGAATCCGGTTACCATCAATCAGCTAACCACCTTTAGTTTTTGATTGCCTGCGGCTATTGAATTTTCAAATGAATTAAAAGTATTAACTATTGTTCATCTATTATACCCTTAAAAGGTCGAAATTTGCGATGCTATTAAGGATGAGAAAATCATTTATTGTTTTCGTGATTTTAATGATGTGGCATAAAGTATATGCCCAAATTCCAACCACTTGTTTCGAAATCCAAAGCATTTTAGTTTCGGCTTGTGGCACCAATGCAGGTGGCAACGAAGGCGAAAATGAAATGGTTCGGTTCATTGTAGGTCCAAATTCTTTAAACACCTCTAACCTCAACGTAAACTGGCCCAATGGTGCCAATTTGTTTTTGGGTATTTGTCAAAATGCTCAAACGGCCTCGAAAGTGGCAACCATCAATGCAAGCATTTTGGGTTGTGGTTTGGTAGTTGAGCCTACAGCCGGGGTGTTACCGGCAGGAAGCAAAGTGTTGTTGGTTACCAGTACCAATATGAGCCCTTCCTATAATTCGTTTGCCAACTTAAGCGATACGCTTTACATCCTCTTTCAATGCCCGGGTAATATCAGTGGTCATTTTAAAAATTATGGAACCAATCCACCACTTACCCGAACACTGTCGATGAATTTTGGTGCCGGTTGTGCTGATGCGGTTACCTATCGCATCGATTTTTTAGTAGATCAAAGCGGGCAGCAAGGTAGTGCAGAAGGCTCAACCGTATTATTCGATTTCGGTGGAAATGCTACCTATATCAACCAAGGTTGTCAGGCACCTTTTATACCGCTCACAGCAGCTTTGTCATCCAGCAGTAACAATATTTGTACAGGGGATAACATTAACCTAACTGCAGTAATTAGTAATACCAGCTATAGTTCGTTTTTTTGGAGTGGAGGGGCAGGAGTGATTGGAAATTCAACTTCACTTAACACTTCCTATCAAACCAGTAACACCTTCGTTGGTAACGATTTAATAAAGTTTGGTATCGTAACTATTTGTGGTGATACAGTTTATTCTAACCTTACCTTAACCATTAATTCAATAGGTAATTTATCCATATTTCCGGCTGGAGTGGTTTCCTTTTGTCAGGATAGTAATGTTACTTTAAGCGCACAACTTACCGGAGCTTTGCAAACCACTTATCAATGGTCAACCGGATCTAGTTCCAATTCAATCAACGTAAACACAGCTAATACTTATACTGTAACGGCAACCAATATTTGCGGAATCACATCGGTTTCTCAAACGGTTACTGAGATACCCAAAACGCCAGTTACCATTACATACAGTAGCGACACTACTTTTTGCAAAGGAGATTCAGTTACTTTGTTTGCTATTGGTGGTGGACCGTATGTTTGGTCAACCGGAAGTGCTGGCAATAGCGTTGTGGTAAATGCAAATGGTTTAATTACCGTTACCGGTAATCCGCTTTGCGGAACTAAATTAGCTCAGCAAATAATTACTGTAATCGACTCGGCCAAAGCGAGCATTATCGGTAACAATGTAATTTGTCCCGGGGTTGAAGTGCAGTTGACAGCCGCAGGTGGTGATAGCTATCAATGGTCGAGTGGTGAAACAACGGAGGTAATTATGGTGGCAATAGATGGGGTTTATATTTTAACGGCCACTAATATTTGTGGCTCGGATACGGCCAGCATTCAGTTAGTAAAAAGTAACCTTGCGGTGAGCTTTGTGGCCGACACTTTAAGTGGAGGCGCTCCTTTGCCCGTGAGTTTTATTAGCAATATCACTAATGCTAATTCTTACCTATGGAACTTTGGTGATGGCGGCATTTCGAGTGAGAAAGATCCGACTCATGTATTTGCAAGCGGAGGTTTATATACAGTGATATTAAGTGTTGAAGATCAATACGGTTGTACAGATACTTATAGTGATGATATAGATGTTATAGATGAAACCAATGTGTTTGTACCCACTGCATTTACCCCTGATGGAGATGGTTTAAACGATATTTTTATCATCAAAGGTGCGGGCATAATTGGCATCACTACCACCATTTTTAACCGCTGGGGGCAAGCTATCAACGTTAATACTAACATCAATCAAGGTTGGGATGGAACCGACAGGAACCAGCAACCTGAGCCCGAGGGTATCTACTGTTATCTGGCCAACATCAAGCTGACCAATGGTGATACAAAAAAGCTTAGGGGAAGTGTTTTGTTGTTGAGGTGAAAGCGCGCGAAAGGTATTTAGGAGCCTGAGAAATAGCTTTTAAAACAAATTGCAGCTGGAATATTTATCAGCCAAAAAAAACGGCACTTGTTGCAAAACGGCTGATAGGATACTTTATAAATGTGAGTTCTATTTAACCTTAATCAAATCCACATCAAAAACCAATGGAGTATGTGGAGGAATTTTGCCATTGCCCGCTGCTCCATAACCTAATTTAGATGGAACAATAAATCGGGCTTTACCTTTTTCTCTCATCATTGCCATTCCAATGTTCCAGCCTTTTACCATGGCGGTATCGCCTAATTTGAATTTGAAGGCATTCTCTGAGGCATCAAACAATTCGCCACTTAATGCACGAACCAGGTAACTTACCTCCAGGTTATCACCGGTTTTTGGTTGTTTTCCGCTTCCGTTTACAAAAGAGATGTAATACAATCCACTGGTATCTGAAATAGCCGCCAGTTGATTGGTTGCCAAATAACGTTTAATAAGGGCGTCTTCATCAATTACTTCTTCCGGATGTTGCGCTCGCATCATCGTTTTATATTCGTTTGGGGTTAACACTTTGTTGATCCGAACATTGATCTGTAATTTTTCTCCAGCTATTATAGTTGTTGGCAAGGGCGCTCCAAAAATGTGGGCATAAACAGAATCAGCAGTCGTAATAAATGAAGCACTATCACCTTCGCCAAGTAACAAAAAGCCTTCTTCAATACTACCTTTATAATGAGGCTCGGTTAGTTCGATCGTAAATGCATTGCCTAATACATTGGAATCAAAAATAACGGAATCAGCAGCATTTTTATAGATCATGTGCAATTGCAAGCCATCGCCATAATGGGCTTTCTTGCCACCTTTTGCTTCGTGGATTATATATTTTAATCCTGTTGTGGTTTCTTGCCAGTTGTTTTTGTTGCAGCCGAATACCAAAACAATAACAAACAGGATGCAATGTAATTTTAAACTTATTTTCATTTAGTTTCTATTAATTCAACATGATACACCAATGATTGAGCACCTGTAATTTTGTTGCCATCACCGGTTAAACCGTAAGCGCGATAGGAGGGAACGACAAGCAATGCTTTTGCACCGGTATTTAAATTTAAAATCCCTTCTTGCAATCCGGTGGGCTCATTACTTTGGCCCAGTTTAATATCCATAATGCCCGAACTGTCGGAGCTATAACAGTAGGTTCCATCAAGCAATTCGAGTTTGTATTTTAGCTTTACCTCACTCAGCCATTCAGCATTTTTTCCGGTTCCGTTTTTTAAAATCAGATACCTTACTCCGGTTTTAGTGTTGCTCATTTGGTAACCTAAGCGGCTTATGTAGGCATCAATTTGTTCATTCTCTTCCGTAATTCGCTCTTTGTTTAAATCAATCAGTTTTTCGCGAATGGCAACTTCGTTTGGTTTCTGTTGCTGATCGGCTGTATGCTTGCAGCTAATGCTTAACAGAATGATTGCAAAAACACAAAAACTGATTCTCATATACCAGTGAGCTGCGATTTATAATCAGGCAGTATGGCTAAAAATTTAGCAACCGTGTCCTCCAACGACAATCTTGATTTTCCGCCTGCCGCATTTAAGTGGCCGCCACCTTCAAAATGTTTCTCAGAAAGGTCTTTAACAGAAAACAAATCTTTGCTGCGGAACGAAATTTTTATTATGCCATCACCTTCACTAAAGAAGGCTGCCATTTTGATACCTTTGATACTTAACGCGAAGTTTACTATGCCTTCTGAATCACCTGGTTTGTGATTATAGGCGTCCATTTCGGCTTTGGTAACTTTTAAATAAGCTGTATTCATATCACTCAACACATATAATTTATCTTTCAAGCAAAGCCCCAAAAACTTTAAACGCATTAGGGAATAACTGTCGTAAACCATTTCGTGTACTTTGTAGTGCTGAGCGCCAGCAGCCAATAAAGCCGCTGCCACACGATGTGTTTCGGGTGTTACGCTGGCAAAACGAAAACTGCCGGAGTCAGTCATTATACCTGCATACAAACATTCTGCTATTGCAGGATCTATCAATTGCTCGCCACCTAAAGCTACTATGAAGTGATAAATGATTTCGGCAGTTGCACATGCCTCAGTAAACGAGAATGTATAATCACAAAAGTTTACCGGATGCAGATGATGGTCAATGAGTATTTTTTTAGCGGTGGTTTGCATTAATGCAGTCTGCATTTTTTCCACTCTTCGGGGGTCGTTAAAATCGAGGCAAAAAATCAAGTCGGAATTGTTGAGTTGCTCGGTGGCGATTTTGGTCGACTTTATATAATCCACCACCTCATTGCTTCCTTTCATCCACGATAGAAAATCAGGAAATTCGCTGGGTGTAACCACTCTTACATTTTTGCCCATTGCTTTTAATAAGTTAGCAAGCGCCAAAGATGCACCCAATGCATCGCCATCGGGCTTATGATGAGTAGTAATAGTAATCTGTTTTGCGTTGTTTATCAGCTCTTTTACAGCAACCAGAGCGTTATTTTCAAAAATCGGGATCATAGCGGAATTGGTGATCAAAAGTAAAGGATTTACTTTTGCGCCCACTTTAAAAAAAACTACAAACAAAAAATGAGTACAAACAGAACTTTTACAATGATTAAACCCGATGCGGTTCAAAACGGACACATCGGAGCAATTTTAGACAAAATCACTAAAGAAGGATTTAAAATTATTGCCATGAAATACACTCGCCTAACTGCTGATACAGCGGGCAAGTTTTATGAAGTGCATAAGGAACGTCCTTTTTATAAAGACTTGGTGAACTATATGTCATCCGGAAATATAGTGGCTGTTATTCTAGAAAAGGAAAACGCTATTGAGAGTTTTCGTAAATTAATTGGTGCTACCGATCCTGCCAAAGCAGAGGAGGGAACTATTCGCAAAATGTACGCTAAAAGTATTGAAGCTAATGCGGTACATGGATCGGATAGCGATGCTAATGCTGCAATTGAAGGAAGTTTCTTCTTTTCAGGATTAGAGCAGTATTAAATTCAAATTTAACATCAAGGCGCAAAAAAGCTGAGCTACTCAGTTTCTTTGCGCCTTTTTTTTGCCAGTTTATCGAAACACAATCTCGTTAACAGCTTCCGTTTCTAACAGTTTGTTTAAAGCAGCTGTAATATCATTTCTTTTATAAGAGAGTTCTTCGCGCAAAACAGAAGAGTTAAGCTGTACCGTAAGCACTTTATCTTTTAAATAAATAGATTGAGTACGTTTGGCAATGGCAGCCCCCATCATTTGTTCCCATGCTTCGCGAACACGCACCTCCGAAAGTTTACCTCTTAAACGATAGGCATCAATCAACTCGTTAATTACATCGTTTAAAGAATGAGCATTGGAATTTCGCATGCCGCTAAGGTCAGCATTTTTATTTTCGACAAGGTTGTTTTGTTAATGTTTATTTTTGAGCGCAATGTCAGTAATCACGCTCACAACCGATTGGGGATTAAAAGATTTT
Source organism: Bacteroidota bacterium (assembly GCA_031409815.1). Lineage (GTDB taxonomy): Bacteria > Bacteroidota > Bacteroidia > AKYH767-A > OLB10 > JANLUX01. Next base: position 5,399 of record JANNXV010000009.1, on the reverse strand, counting down.
CATGTGGCCGCATTAAAAGGACTGCTTTTAACCGCAGCACCTACTGTCAATATTATCGATATCACTCACTTGATTGAAGGTAATAACATTGCACAAGGTGCATTTATATTCGGTAATGCTTATAGCTCATTTCCACAGGGTACAGTACATATTATTGGGGTTGGATCTTTTTCAGAAAAACCAGCTGAGTTATTATTGATCAAACGCGATGGTCATTATTTCATTGGTATGAATGACGGTTTTTTTTCGTTGGTGTTTGATGAAAAACCGGTTGATATGGTAACGCTTACGCTTAGCGGCAATGCACATGCTGCTTACGATTTGCAAAGTATTGTCAAAGCTGCGGAGCATGTGCTGAATGGGAATAATATTTATGAATTAGGATCCAGACCATCAGCATTTGTAGAGCGTACCATTTTCAGACCGGTGATTGAAGAAGATGTTATTAGGGGAACAGTTGTTTATATTGATGAATTTGGTAATGCCATCACCAATATCAGACATGAATTGTTCCAAGAACAAAGAAGAGATCGTAAATTCGAAATTAATGCTCGCAGGCAACAATATGTTATTTCGGTGCTGCATAAACGATACGATGAAACAGAAGAGGGCAATCTGATAGCCTTGTTTAATACCACAGGATTGTTGGAAATAGCCATCAATCAGGGCAACGCTTCCCGCTTACTGGGTTTGAAACAAAATGATACGATTAGAATCGATTTTCATTGATTAAAGGTCCTGAATTAATTTTTTTATTCCGGTTTTCGATTTTTCAATAAAGTAACAACCACCTGTTGATACAAACTTTTTTAATGCTGGAACTTATACTTTCAGATTAAGACTTTTGGAAAAGATATTTATTGCGTTTAACTCGAAGGAAAAATTAGAAGGGGTTTAAACACAAAATGAAAATCCTTATAACTATCAAAATTTAATTCTCATTAAAATCGCCAAAATCATGATCGACAAAAAAAATTATTTTATCGCCTTATTAGTTTTTGTTTCAATCATAACAAAAGCTCAAACGCAGTATTTTCAAAAATCAATTGGTCCAACCAATATTTCGGGCGGCAATGATATTGTGAATAGCATTTATCAAACCTGGGATGCCGGATATATTATTTGTGGAAGCACCCAAAGTTATGGTGCCGGCTTTATTGATGGTTTTATTGCTAAATACGATTCGATAGGCAATCAGCAATGGGCTAAAACGTATGGCACTGCTAATTACGAAGCCACCTACCGAGCAATTGTTACAAGTGATAGCGGATATCTTTTTGCTGGAGGTGTGTTTGATGCAGCCATAACCAATCTGGATATTTTGGTGATAAAAACTGATTTGAATGGTACCTTGCAATGGAGTAAAAAGTATGGTGGAGCTTTAAATAATGAAGCCGCCTCAACACTGGAAGGTGTTCAACAAACTGCCGATTTAGGCTATATTATTACAGGTGTAACGAATGGTTATGATATTGCAACCTCCAATAATATTTTTATGATCAAAACAGATGCAATGGGTGATACTTTGTGGACAAGGGTATACACAGCTCCCGGATTCGATCAGGGAGTATGTGTGCAGCAAACATTTGATGGAGGATATATTTTATCGGGACGAACCAATAGTTTTGGAGCAGGGCAGTTAGATGCACTTCTCATTAAAACGGATAGCCTGGGCATCATTATCTGGGCAAATGCCTACGGAGGAATACAAGGTGACGAAGCTATGTCGGTTAAGCAAACTTCAGATTCAGGATTTATTGCCACCGGAGCTACCTATAGTTTTGGTGCAGGCTATTCTGATCTTTATGTTTTTAAGACCGATGTTAATGGTGTAGTTCAATGGTCGCGAGCGTTTGGCGAAGCCGGAGTGGAGGCTAGTTATCAAATTATCCCAACACAAAATGGGGGCTATGCTGTAGCTGGTTTTACACAGAGTTATTTATCACCTGCTGCTGGTCCGGGTAATCCTATTCCACAAGGTACCGATAGTGCAAATATTGTTTTGTTGAAGATGGATAGCACAGGAGCCATTGAATGGTCGAATGTGTATGGCGGTAAACTGCTGGATGAGGCTTATGGATTATCTCAGGCAACTGACGGAGGCTATTTAATAGCAGCAACAACGCGCAGCTTTGGAAGTGATACCACTGATAATGGCTATATCGCTCACACCGATGCAAATGGAGAGTTGTTTTGTTACAAATCTCCAATTAGTATGCAAATCAAGGATAGTATATTAACCACAACTCCTTCAAACTACACCTATACATGGGGAATGGATTATAGTAATTACACTTTAACTGAAACATCAATCATTATGGATGATAATTTATTATGTATCACTGTGGGTATTGATGCAATAAAGGAGAATAATACAATCACTATTTATCCAAACCCATCTACAACTAATTGTAGTGTTATTGCTGATGATTTTACAAATGCAACTTTGTATGTATATGATTTAACCGGACGTATGCTGCATGAAGAACATTTTTCATCAAGAACAGTTTTGAACATGGAAACACTTGCAACTGGTTTATATTGGATTGAATTACGAGATTTTAATGGAAAGAATGCACAAAGTAAAATTGTGAAGTCGATAAGGTAATTTTGCTTTACTATTTTTTATTGCAGATGAAGCGTTAGCTGATGAGGATTTATGTGTTGGTTTTTTTAGTGTTGTTGTATGCAAGCAGTGAAGCGCAAAACAGTGTAGTTCAAAAAAAATTTTTTAAACCCGATTCAATTTACAATCCTAAACGTGCAACATATGTTGCAGTAGGTGTTGGTGCGGTGTATATAACTTCAATGGCAGGTTTATATTCATTATGGTATCGCGATTATCCTTCTTCTTCGTTTCACACTTTTGATGATTCGGAAGAGTGGATGCAAATGGATAAGATTGGGCACATAGGTTCAGCCTATTATTTGAGCAGATGGAGTGGAGGACTTGTAAGTTGGACAGGTGTAAGCAATAAAAAATCTGCTTGGATAGGAGCAGGGATGGGTTTTTTTTATCAAACAACCATTGAAGTGTTTGATGGATTTTCATCCCAATGGGGTTTTTCAGTATCCGATCTTGCAGCCAATGCAACCGGTTCACTATTGTATCTAACACAACAGTTAGCATGGAACGAGCAAAAGATTCAGTTTAAATTTTCATTTCATCAAACTGATTATTCACAATACAGACCTAATGTATTGGGAACTGATATTACTCAAAATATTATTAAAGATTATAATGGCCAAACCTATTGGTTGAGCACTAATATTCACTCTTGGCTTCCAAGCACCTCCAGGTTTCCAAAATGGCTGAATTTTGCAGTGGGTTATGGCATTGATGGAGTTACTGGTGCCAATGAAAATCCTGAAATGGTGAATGGAGTTCCCATTCCTGTTTTTGAACGCAGCCGCCAGTTTTATTTTGCACCCGATGTGGATTTAACGAAGATAAAAACACGTTCTCCATTTTTAAAAACAATGTTCGAAGTTTTTGGATTTATTAAATTTCCAGCTCCAACGCTGGAGTATAACCAAAATGGAAAATGGTCTTTTAAGCCGTTGTATTTTTAATTCACATGCTTTCGGTTGAAGGAAGTTTTGAAAGAATAATTATTTTTTCTTCTTCTTCTTTTTGTTTGGGTCAGCATGAAAATAATAACGAAGGTCAAGGGTAAGATAATCGCCCTTCAAACGAAAGTCGGTGTCAGCATCCGGATAAGGTGCTTTTATGTTTCTGTAATATCCAACCACTGTTCGGTAAGTGTTATTAAACGATCGATGGTAGCTGCCGCCAATATAAAATATTCCATCTTTCTCGGTTCGATACTCCCATCCAATATTTGCAATTAAGCCGGCACTAAAAACGCTAAAGTTGCTTTCTCGAATCGACTTGTGTATAAAGTAAGAATCACGAGTTTCAACATCTGAAGGAAAAATATCCAAAGAAGTTCCTAATGAAGCATTCATCCACATCTGTTGACTTAGTTGTACAAAAACTAATACCTGAATTGGAATTTCATAACCGACTATTGTGAAATCTGAATTGCCTGAAAAGCTGGTTGATGTATCGGAAATATCTAACTGGTATTTACGGTTTACATAACTGATACCTGTTTCGAAAGAAATATTTTTTGTGATACCTTTTCTGATAATTCCACCGACACTAAAACCTGAGTTTTGAGCTAAACCAAAAGAGATGGAATTGCCTGCTGAATCAGCATCGTTTTGTGTTTGAGGGCCTGTTCTAAAAATTTCACTTGGAAAAATTGGCTTCACAACAAAACCAAAAGCTGTTGTGTTAACTTGTGCTAACAATGCATGAGGCGCACAGAGAAAACAGGAAATAAAAAATACTATTAATAAATCAGCTGACCGGTTTTTTGCATTTTGCAAACTTTCTAAAACAAATATTTCTGACATCAGTTAAATAATGTTTTTTTAATGTGTTAAAAGAAAAGTGATTTTAGAAAACAATTGTTCGGTTTCAACCTGATAACAAATTCCTGCATTGTAACTGTAAAAATTTTTCTTTCCATCCGGTAATTGTAACTCATATCGATGTTTACCCAACGATTTTAATTTCAGGAATTCGCCAAATGTGTCGGAGTAAACTTCTTTAACATTTACAGGTTCGTTAAAATAAAGAGAGCAAAGATTATATCCTATAGGTTTGTTTCGAAGAATAGTGCTTTTGTCAATTGTTTGAATGTTATAGGCACTTCCGTCCCACTGTGTGTTACTACTCACTTGTACTTTGTTATTTACCTTTTGATAAGCACTTGAGCGTGTTAGTTTTTGATTTACAAAATCGCCTTCCAATCGATACTCAATACTGACATTGATAATTTTATCTACAGTCATTTTGCTTTTAAGTAAATAATGCGAACGTTCTTTTTGTATATCGCGTTCAGCTACTAAATTTCCGATGTAATCTTTATTAAAAAATATTTTATAATTAAGTTTTTGAGCGTTGGCAGAGATAAAAAGACTGCTAATGGAAATTAGCGTTATAAATCTTTTATATCTTTTTAGCATTGTATTTATGAACTAAAAAAGCCGTCACATATTGCAGTGACGGCTTTTTAGTGACTTTAGATTTGATTATTCAAAAATTAATTTTCTGGTAACAGTTCCTTTGTCAGTAAATATTCTAACTAAATAAACTCCTGCATTCAATTTTCCACGATTGATTTCGATACTTTGTTTATTTAATCCTTCTTTAGTATAGGCAATTTCTCCAAGCAAATTCATTAACTCGATTTTACGAATTGCATTTCCGGCATCTGTAATAGTGATGGTAGAAATTTCTTTTGCTGGATTTGGAGATAATTGAATGCCAACAGCAGAAGTATTGTTTTCTTCAATGCCTACTAAACCACGACATAGAACAATACGAG
>JANNXV010000008.1:0-11431 GCA_031409815.1 Bacteroidota bacterium | reverse complement strand
CCCACTAGTGCCAGTTACAAGTAGTGATACACTTCCTGTTTCGCCAGGACATAGCATAAGTGGAGATGGTGTAACAGTTATTAAAAATGGTGGTGGTTCTGTTATTGTTATAATGGTATCAAAGCCACATCCTGCATCATCGCTCACACCAATAGTATAAATTCCGGCTTCCAAATTTCCAAACACACCGTTGTTATTGTTGTCGGAAAATCCGTTCACACCCGTTATATAATAGGTATACAAACCATAACCGGAAGTAGTGCCACCACTTGCAGGTCCCATAGTTACATTACCACTATTATCTCCGTTACATTCTAGATTGTTAACTGCAATAGGTCCTGGATCTAATGCCGGGTATAATGAAATAGAAATTGAATCTGTTGAAGTGCAACCATAGGCATCGGTTGCAACCACACTATAGATTGTTGAATCGGGTAGAACTGAAATACTTTGAGTAATCGCGCCAGTGCTCCAAACATAAGATACATTATGCTCTGCTGTAAGTACTAAAGAATCTAAAGGACATGCGCTTTTATCAGGTCCTAAATTAACAATTGTTGAAACAATCTCAACTGGCTCGCTGGTGCTTGAACATCCAGATAATGATGTGGTAGAAACAGAATATGTTCCAATTACATTAGCATTAGCGTTGGCTGTGGTTTCAAGTGTTGACCAATAGTATGTAGCAAATGAGCCGGGAACTGTGGTACCAATTCCAACAGCGTCAATCTCATTCCAACCAGCAACTGCAGGTGTATTCATTGCAATTCTAATTTCCGAAACATCAAATGCAGTTATCGGAAAAGTAATTTTTAATTTTCGCGCTACAGCAGGAGTAGCAGCCGCTGCATGCGTATAAACAATCTCAAACAATCCTGTGTTTGGATTCTTCACATAAACGGTGTCAACACTTCCGGGGGCATAAGTTTCGTAAATATCAACAAAGTTGATTGGGGCCGGATTACCAAATCCAAGTTCAAGGTACTCTCGTTGACCATTTTCAGTTGAAGGAGACCATGCATTTTCATCGTCAGTATAATTTGGATATACATCTGGTGCACCTAATGCTTTGATAGCACTATAAGGGCCTCCATTTGATGTTCCAACACCTCCTGCATCTTCACTACTGAAATTAATTACACCAGATGCAAATCTTTCATTTTGTGCAATAGATACATTAAGTGTTATTCCATTTGAATCGCATGGCGATAACTCGAAAGGCACATCTGCAGTAATTACAGGTTGAGGATTAGGATCTACTGTAATGGTTATGCTGCCGCAGCTTCCGGTTGCACAATTTCCTTCGCCTCGTGCATAATAGGTAGTGGTAGTTAATGGTGAAACATAAATGCTAGATGTACCACTACCGATTGCTAAACTAATATCTCCGCAACTGCCTTCGTACCATTTCCAATCAGTTGCATCATTCAAGGTGCCTGATGCAATACTAAAATAAACTGTTTCGCCTTTACAGATGTTAGTTGAGGTAGCTGCTAAAGTTGGTGTTGTTGCAATTACCGGTATGCTGATTCCTCCAGCCAACCCTCTTAAATTTAAACCATGATTGTAAAGATTGATATTGTTACCTGCAACATTTACAAGGGTAAAATTTTTGTCGATATCAGTGATAATAAAATTTCCGACTCCCAGATAAACAGCACCAAAAGCTTCATCATGCGTATATCCTGATTCAACTATATTAGTTGTTGTATAAGTGGAAGTATCAATTTTTTCAAAAACGATATCTCCATTGCCAGACCAATGATAAATAAAGCCGTCATCTTTATTAAAGCAAATTACTTCTCCATCATCGCCATTTCCAAGAGTGGTTAAAAGCGTTTTGGTAGCATTTGCAATATTTATCTTATAAAGTGTAGATGGAATAGCTGCACCATCGCCAGTTACACCAAACAATTGGCCATTAGTATCAAATGAAATACTCGAGAAATTATCACCTAAGCTACCAATATATGTGCAAATTCCATTGTTGATGTTAACTGTAACTAACATGCGATCTGAATTACCCTGAACTTTTACAATAGCATAATATAAACCGTCTGCAGGATTTAAGTCAATTGATAAACCACCTTGAATAGTGTAGCCGGGCATGGTAAGTAATAGATTTGAAACATCTTCAAATGTAACGGGATCGAGCACTGTTAATGCTCTTGAATTCGGAGTGACAGCAACAATATTATTTACTCTTTCATCAATAGCACCATTGCAATTATCATCAATTCCATTGCCGCAAATTTCGTTTGATGCCGGATAGATATTGGCATTGCTATCATCACAATCAGAATTGTTGAGCAAATAGCCCGAAGGTTGAGTAGAACTGGTAATGAAATTTTGAGGATCACCGTAATTATCTCCATCGTTATCTGCAAAATAAGTAATGACCGTGCTACATGATAAACCTGATGCTACTCCACCCGGTGCAATCCAATTTGATGTTGCACCTGATAATGCAAAATTGTTTAGCATTCCTGTGTTACTGTTTCCACTTGCATCACTTAAAATGTTTTCAGATGAATTATTTGCACCATCTACGCCTTGATTGAAATGATAAACAGCAATCAAACCAGATTGAGGAGCAACTTCACAATTCATCTCTGCCTGAATTTGCGCTTGTGAGCGAGCTATATTCCAGAACCTAACTTCATCAATACTTCCACCAAAATACCATGTAATGTTTGGATCATTATTTACTCCTATACTCATAAATGTAGTGGCATCAGAAGGAACAACCACATTAGTTGAAGTGCCAACAAGATTGCCATTCAAATATAAATTCTGACCATTTGCATTGCCGGTTAGTGCAACATGATTCCAAGAGTTGAAACTTACAACTGGTCCTGTAATAATTGTTGTCCAACCATTCCAAACTTCAAGTTCACCATTACCATTCACATATATATTCCAACCATCATGATCCGTTCTTTTTCCAACAATCCACTTATAGTCTGGCGTTCCGCCTGTAATATTAAACCATGCCTCAGCAGTATAATTAACAGAAGCCATACCTGCACTATGTGGAATTGATATGTAATCATCCACACCATCAAAATTCAAAGCAGCGGCCGGAGTTGGAAGAGGAGGACAAGTATTACCTGTAATCACACCTCCTGGAGCAACCCAGTTGGAAGAAGAACCAGTTAATGCAAAGTTTTGTAATGATCCATCATAATCATTTCCGCTTGCATCGGTTAAAATATATTGTGAAGAATTATTAGCAGCATCAAACCCTTGGTTGAAGTGATATGCAGCATCCAAACCGGGTTGAGCTACAATTTCACAATTCATGTTTGACTGAATTTCTAATTGTGATAATGCGCGAGTCCAAACTCTTAATTCATCAATACTACCATTAAATTCATTAGTGCCCCATGCATTATCACCAATAAAAAGATTAGTATTCGCACTGCCAATAAAAGCATCAGGCGAAATATCAGAAGCAACTAAAACACCATCACGGTAAATTTTTCTTGCTTTTGTAACATTATCAAAAGTGCAGGCCCAATGATGCCAGTTAAAATCAGCGGTTACAGTAGCATTTAAATCATTATAGGCAAAATTGAAAAGAAAAGTATTGCCACCGGGAGCAAAACCTATGTGCAATGTTTGATTTGGTAATCCGACTCCTCCCTGTGAAAATGCAATATCATAATCTGAATTACCTGCCTGCTTCAGCCACATTTCAACAGAAAAGGATTTATTAGAAAGATCGACACTATTGGTTACGATTATTTTATCATCAGCTCCATCAAAGGTTAGTGCAGCGGCTGGAGTTGTTGAAGGAGAGCAAACTGTTCCTGAAACAACTCCACCCGGTGCAACCCAGTTTGAAGTTGAACCGCTAAGAGCAAAGTTTTGAAGTGTTCCATTATATCCATTTCCACTTACGTCTGTTAAAGCTAATTCAGTTGGGTTAGCAGCTCCGGCAAAACCTTGATTAAAATGATAATTTGCTACCAAACCCGGAGTGTTGGAAGGCAATTCACAATTCATGTGAGCCTGTATTTGTGCCTGAGTAAGAGCAATGCTCCAAACGCGGGCTTCATCAAGCCAACCATTTAGGAATCTTCCAACAGCATCGCGGCCTATTGTTAATGATCCATTATTTACGGCACCAAACGGAATAACACCTGAATCTACATTTACACCATTAACATAAATGCTAATATTAGTACCGTTTTTCACCCATGCAAGGTGGTATAAATTACCAGGAGCGAGTGAATAGTTGCCTTCAAAAGCAGTATTCCCATTCCAAAAACCTAGCACCGAATTACCATCGTTAATGAAGCAACGATAATTTGCTGCATCACCTGTTTCTGTTTTATCAAACAATACCTGATCATCGCCACTAGCAGCATTGAAATAAAACCAAGTTTCGAATGTTGCTGCAGTGGAAAAATCGAGGCTGTTATTATCAGGAACAGAAACAAAATCATCTACACCATCAAAGCTTAATGCAGCAGCAGGGGTTGGTCCGACACATCCATTACCCGGATAAATATATGACGCGCCATCATTGCAATCAGTATTATCAAGAATAAAACCTGAAGGTTGTGAGCAAGCGTAAATCGAATAATTGGGATTGCCATAACCATCACTATCCCAGTCACGATAGTAAGTTGTGCCAGGAGTTACAGTTACATTTTGTGTACAGGTAGCAGAATTATTTAATGCATCCGTTGCAGTCCATGTTACAGTTGTTGTTCCAATTGGAAAACAGGATGGCGCATCATTAGTTACGGTTACGTTACCAGATCCTCCAACTACAACAGGGAAAGGAGGCCCTACTACCAATACACCTATTGCTTGGGCAGGGTTGTTATTAAAGCGCATGGGTTGACAGGTGTAATCTAATGTGAATTCGTATGTCAAATAGTAAACACCGGGGGTTGTAGGTGCTGAAAAATTTCCTCCGGTGTAGGTGTTAGCATATCCATTTCCAATATATTGTTCGCATTGAAGGGTTTGAAAAGTGCCTCCAATTCCGATATAGCTTTGATAAATACAGCTAGGGCAATACACCGTATTGATATCAAAATTAGCAGCAACATTATAGCTTAATGAAACCGTTGAACCCGGTGCTACTATAGCTGTATTGCCACCACCATTAATGCTGACTCCGGTATAAGTTACATTTCTGTCGGTAAAAGAAGGGCCTACTTGAATAACTGTCGGAGCAATTAATGATATGCTACAAGCTCCGTTAACATTGTCCTGGCAAACAGAAAAGTTGGTTGCACAAGTAATAACCGGTACAGCACAGTTAGTGCTGAATGTTGCCCCCGCATCTTTGCCTGCACTCCACGTAGTATTCATGTAAGCAACATCATCTACCTGAATACAAGTTAAAGAATTACCAGTTGTATTGAAATTACTAATGTTTGAATTATTTCCGTTTTGAATGTTGAGACTGGTAAGGCCATTAGCATAACAATACAATTGAGTTAACGCAGTTAATGCAGCAAGGTTAAGGCTTGATATAGCATTTTGTGCGCAGCTTAAATACTGAAGATTGGTGTTTAATGAGACATTAGGCAATGTCATATTGTTATTGTCACAATTCAACTGCACAAGTGCAAGGTTGTTCGCGGTATTTAACGTTGTAATATTATTGTTTTGACAATAGAAGTTAGTAAGCAATGTATTTGAAGTAATATCCATTGAGCTCATAGCAGTATTGTTGCTTACATCTAAAAAGGAGAGTTGCGTATTATTTACTGTATTTACAACCGACAATTGGTTACTGCTACAATTGAGATAAGTTAAAGAGGTATTTGATGAAACATTAATTGTTGTAAGCGAGTTCTGTTTACAATTTAATTGTGTAGCCATTGTAAAAGCTTCAATACCTGTTAAATCAGAAATACCTTGATTTTGAACATCAATTAAGCCTGTATAATCGACAGCTTCACTACACTGAATTTCTAAATCATTATTTGCATCAAGCCCCGGAATTGCAAGCAATGCTGCTTTAAAATTTGCATCGGGTATGTTTACTGTACATACCGCTTCTCCAATTTGAAATTCACTGAAAGAAGTTAAATTTCCAACATATAAAGAGTCTGGTCCCGGAACAACACCGGCAGGTAAAATCCAGGTTGAGTTATCTAACTTTGCTAAAACAAAATTTGAAGTATTAGCACCACCATCCAACTCAGCGGCATCCCAATTAAAGGTTACATCACATTCGGTAAATACCAAACCATTATTTGTAATGGTCCATGTTCTGTTTACACTTTTTGCAGCATCAATACCAGCGTTAGCAATATCAGGATGATCACCAGCATCGGTTCGTACTTGCACATAACCAGCACCTGTAAAGCTTGGGCCTAAGGTTACAAAAGCAGTATTGAAACCATCCCCAACAGGATATTCCATATTACCCGGAACTGAAATATATCTTTCTAAATTGCCATCGATAAAACCTGAAACACTTGCATTGGTAATTGTAGCATCTTCGTCAGTAATAATTTTATTATTACCTGTAATAATTCTGCCACCTGATAAATCTAAATCTTCTGTTATAGTTTGATTAGCTAATAATTCAACTCCATTTAAATTATCGATATAAAGATTCGCAATAAAGCCACTGCCATCAATTGTTTGTGTTCCAGATGTGCCTGTAAAACGCAACTGACTTAAGTTGACGGTTCCATTATTAACAAAACTATTTCCTTCGAAATATAAATTAGCATTTCCATTAAGGTAGCCATCTAATGAAATATGATATGTTCCAGTTTGCGATAATGGGGTATTATTAAGAATGATGGTACTAACATCAATATCAACCAAACCATAGTTATTAAATTCAATATCAAATGTTGCCTGCTCTTCATTTGCACTGGATACAATGCCTCCAAGCATATTATTAAATGGGTGACCAGCGGCATTATAATCAATAAAATGTACCTGCGAATTAAGATTAAGAACTCCGTAATTGTTAAAAGCAGTATTTGCGCCAGCAAAAACAAAATCGAAAGGTGAATTCAAATCACAATTGGTATAATTATTTAGGGTGATTCCATTATTGAGGCTGTGATCATCAATTCCGGTTATATTAAAATTGCTGTTAGCCAAAATATTTACTACCGCACCGCCTGTTAATGTTGACATATCTTGCCAATTAAAAGTTGAGCCGGCAATAAATTGCGCTTCTCCGGTAATATTAAACTCTGTAGTATTTAAAGTAAATGTTCCGGCACAATACAAATCAATGCCTGCACCATTCTCGATAAAGAAAGTGGCTTCACTTATATAAAGAGAAGCTCCAGCTTCAATCACCAACTGATCGGCAGTAATTTCATCACCTGAACCGTTATTAACATCATGATTAGCTCTAATGGTAATAACATTGTTACTGGATGATGGCGGTCCACTTGCAGCAACCCACATGGCGCCATCATAAGTTTCCCATATCGATTCGTCAACCCAACTACCCGAGCTAACAGTTCTGTAATCACCTGCTACAGTGGAACTGTAAATGGTAAAGTTTTGCACAGGACCTCCACAACCATTACTGTCATAAGCGCCATAGGTCCAACTCCCTACCCCAAGATTGAGTATTGTAGTGCCAGTAGAACCAAATCCATCACCCGGATAGGTAATAGTGTAGGGAGGTGATCCACCTGATACATTTAATTGTACGGCTGTTGTTTCAAAATCAGCAATAGAATCATTGCCTATAAAAGTATAGGTGAAGTTAATAGAATCCTGTGAAACCGGAATGGATAAAAAGCCTAATGCACTCTTGCAACCTGTAGTGTCACTTACAATACCCGTGTAATTACCGGCAGGTATATTAGTGAACAAACCTGTTGCGTTGCTATCTGCGTATGCAGTATTATTTTCATAAAGGTAATAAGTATAAGGTGTAAAACCTCCGCTATCCGCAGTTATTGTAATTTGCGCATCGGTATAGCTACATTGGGTGGGTGATATGGAGGTAAAGGAGGAGTAAATAACCGGCTTGGCGATGGGAACAATGGTGAGGAAACCAAAAGGGCCTGGACCGCCACAACCTCCTTCACCTCTGCAATAGAAAGTAGTAGTTGAAGTGATAACAGCATTAATATTTAGTCCTGAATCTATTGCTACAGCATTAGTATCGGTGTACCAGTACCATTCAGTATTGTTATAAATATTTCCTTGTACAGATACAAGAAAGGTGTCGCCACTGCATGTTATGGAGTTTGGGGTGCTTACAATTGGAGCAACAGCACTAATGCATGGAATATCTAATTGGGCAAACCAAAGATCAGTGCCTCCTTTAGAATCAGTAACTTGATAATTAGCTGTATTTGTAGTTCCACTTATGATGATTTTGTTACCGGCATTTTTAAACGCTCGAGCAGGAAAATCGTTTCCACTACTACCATAAGATTTCTCCCAAACCATTTCACCCGAAGCATCCAATTGTCGTAGCATTATATCAATACTTCCAAAGCCTCCTGCATTATCAGGAATGGATCTGCATCCAACAAGATAGCCGCCTGCATAAGGCTCAATGGATGTCCCATACGTTCCTTCGTAACGATTAATAAATAGAATAGTACCGTTTGTGTCCAATTTAACCAGCCATGTGTCACCTGTTCCTGCAGCAGTAGTAAGGTCGCCATCCAGTGAAAAAACTTCTCCAGTAAAGCCATATGTGCCATCTGCGTTTTGGCAAATGCTATAACAATACTCAACGAAATTGCCTCCCACTGATTTTTCCCATTGTAAGTTACCAAGGGAGTTTAGTTTTACTATCCATGCATCTTCAAGATTATACGGATTAGAAACATTGCCATCAGGTGCAGATGTATTGGCATAACCGCCAACAATAAAACCTCCATCAAGGGTTGATTTAATGGAATAAGGGACTTCAGTTGCAAATCCCCCATAGCATTTTTGCCATATAATTCCACCAGAGGTATTAATTTTTACAATCCAATAATCAGAATAAGTTACTGCATGATTACCACTTACATCTCCATTATTTGAAAGTGTTGCAGCGGCAAATACATAGCCACCACTTACTTCTATTATGTCAAATCCGGCATCAGATTGTGTACCACCATAAGCTCGCTGCCATTGAATACTGCCTGTTGATGATAATTTTACAACCCATGCATCCCCTACAGGGGCACCATGAACACCGGAAACATCGCCATCAGTTGAGTTGGAATATCCGATTACAATATATCCACCATCAGCAGTTTGTTTAACTGAGGCCAAGTCCTCATCGGTGCTTCCACCTAATGTTTTTTGCCATTGTATTAAACCTGTGGAATCAAATTTTACCACCCATCCATCACTACCTCCATGAAAACCGTAAACATCGCCCGTATTGTTAGAATAAGTTTTGGCAACTCGAATGTATCCTCCATCCGAAGTTTGAACCATACTATTGCCAAAAGCCAGTTGCAATTCATCCTCTGCATCACCACCAAATGTTTTTTGAAATTGGATGTTATTTGGGTATTGAGCCTGAGTTTTTAATGCACCAAAGAAAATTAGTAACAGCACTAATGCGATTTGTTTTTTCATGGTTTGGGTGTAGATTTTAATAATAAACTTGTAAATTTTTTTCATGTTAAAGAAGGTTTAATAAATGAGTAGTTGTTTAAAGTAGGCTAATATAATTTATTGATTTAATTTGTTTGTATAGGCCTTACAAAACACTATTTGTAAAAGCATTGGCCAACAATTTTAAGGTGACTTATAGTTGATTTTTGGGAAGCTGAATTTTATAGCCGAAAAGTACAATAATATTTCAAATCCACCAAGTTTTATTGTAAATCCACCTGATGAATTTATAAGGCAGTAATTAATTCATATAGTAAAGTGTAATATGGTTTTTGATTTAGGTACTTCAAACATTAACTAAAGTCAGAAAATTGACACGAACAAAAAAGGAGTAGCGCTACACTACTCCTTTTTAAGAAACGATTTTTTTTCTATATTTTATTTAGTAATCACCAGTTTTTTATAGGTCGGCTGATCACCGATTGTAAGGCGCACCAGGTATACTCCGCTCGATAAATCTATTGAATTAAAGTCAACGGTATTAATGGTGCCATTTTCTACTTGCTGATCAAATAGCGTTGACATCAATTCGCCATTGATTGTATAGATTTCAATAACTGCACGGCTCTCTTTATCAGTAACAAATGTAATTTGAGTATTGCCTTCTGTAGGGTTTGGATAAATACTGAACTCGCTAACTGCATTTGTAGAAGCTAAACGAAGTGCACAAGCATCAATAGATATTCCAGTTAATAATCGTACCGGGCTACTACCACATGCGTTAGTAGCTTTAACCGAAATAACCTGATTTGTTGCTGCAGTTCCTGCAAAAGTTACATCAATTTCTTTGTTGCCTTGTCCTAAGATAGTAGTGCCAGTTGGAGAAGTCCAATCATAGCTAATTGTACCCGGCACTGTTGATACTTGATAATGATAAGTATTCAATGTACAAACCAGTGTTTCACCGATAATGCTTCCAGGCGCTTCAGGAGCTCCGGTTACGTTTAAAATTCTGGCAGCACTTGTTCCACAGGCATTCACTAATACTACACTAACACTACCTGATGTAAATGCACCCCAATCTACATTAATCGAAGCACCAGTATTTGAACCAACAATCGTACCTCCGTTTACAGTCCAAAAATAATTGCTTCCTGCAGGTGCTAAAGTTGGAGTACTTAATGACCCAACTGCATATTGTTTACCCGTCATACTACACAAGCCTGCTGAACTTCCGGCTATCGATAATGGTCTTAAAGGTAAATTTAAGCTAACTGTTTTATTTCTAGAAGTACCAGTACCACATGAATTAATTCCAGCTACTGTAATTGCTCCTCCAGTATATCCGGCTATTACTTCAATAGTAATATTGTTTGTGTTTTGCCCAGAGGTAATATTTATACCAGCAGGCACCGTCCAGATATAACTTGTTGCACGCGACACTGAAGCAATTGAATAGCTTGCAATATCACCAGTACATAATTTCACCGGACCACTCATAGATCCCGGCAAAACGGGTTTTGCTGCATTCATATCAATTCTAACACAACTTTGCTGGTTACCACAGTTATTACTTGAATTAACACATAATTGACCGGAAATACCAAGGTGAGCAAAGGAAACATTCCAACTAACATTTATAGATGTTGTTCCTTGTCCGCTTGTAATAAATAAACCATTTGGAACAGTCCAGTTATAAGTAGTAACGCCTTGTAACGGACTCACACTAAACACTGCACTACCAGCCAATGCAGGAATGCATTGAAGCGATGGTCCGGAAATACTTCCTAATACCTCACCAGTATGAGTTATGGTACCACTTAATGGATCACAGGCATCGAGTGTACACAGATTTCCATCATCAATATTTATTGGAGTATTTGTAATTCCATTAACAACATCACAACCG
>JANNXV010000007.1:0-20933 GCA_031409815.1 Bacteroidota bacterium | reverse complement strand
CTTATGCAGGTAAAGAAATTTTATACCTTGGTAAAAACGGAAGTATTTATCTCTTCGGATACGATGGTTTGAATTTAGTTGCACTGCCATTCTTAATTGATCGTATATTCAATTTAGGTTATGCTGATGTCATAAGCAGTTGCATTGGTAATTTTGACGGAACTGATGATCAAGAGCTTGCCGTATTGTTAAGTAATCAACCACAATTGTTTATTTATAAGATTTTACCTAATGGTAGCCTGCTAACATTGTATTCAACATCTTTTCCAAATACCTTTAATTATTGGTTAGATATGACCAGTGGAGATTTTGATGGGGACGGTCATGATGAACTTTGTTTATACAACAATTCGTATGATCGTGATGCAGATGCTTATGTAATTTGTAAAGTTAAAAACGGAGCTATATTACAGGTTAATCAACAACTTACACCTCCTTCTTGTGGTCTTATGTGTTCCACATCATTAGGCAACAGTCATATAGCCAAAAAATCATTGGTAGTTTGTCGTAACTTTGACAGACAAGTATCTATTTTTAATTTCGATGGCCTCTGCCCGGGATTAGTACTTGCAGGTCAAACCATCGATGCCTCAACAAGCATTAATCATCCTGATCAGCCTGATGATAATTATCCGATAGATTATCATGTTAATAATACACTCGTAGCAGGCAATAATTTTATCATTGACGCTCCGTCTGTCGTTGAAATGAGTGCAGGCAATGAGATTATCTTCAAAAATGGATTTTCAATTAACTCAGGGGCAGAAGTACATGCTTATCTTGATCAGGCACTGGCATGTAACAGTACGGCCCTAAGGCAGGCAAGCGTTACGCCTAAATCACCTTCAAAATATAAACCAGCTTATCTTCCCGGTACTAAAGTTTATGATCAACCACCTGTTGCGGCTGTAAAACCAAGGCTATCCATAAAACCTAATCCTACACATGGTACTTTCAATATTGAGTATTCAGAAAAAGAAATTGCAGGCTTCGAAATTTTTGATTTGTATGGCAAAAGAATACTTGATTATAATTACTCGGTAATCAATAATCAGTCGCCATTTTATTCCGGCACCATCAATCTCAACAATGTTTCTGAAGGTATATATATATTAAAAATAAAGTCCGTTAAGGGTGAAATTACGGTAGGCAAAGTAATAATAAACTAATTAAAATGAAAATACTTTATATCACCATTATTTTATTTTTAGCAGTTAATAGTCATGCACAAATCACTTTCCAAAAAGTACTTTCAGCTGCTGGCAATCAGGTTGCCGTTGCTGTTGCTCTGTCAATCCTTGGCGATTACTATCTTTTATCCGAAACCGATACCGGTATTGGTGCAAAAGATTTTTTATTGACTAAACTAGATGTAAACGGCACACTATTGTGGTCAAAAACGTATGGAACCATTTATAATGATGTCCCCACTGCTGTTAAAGTAATGAGCAATGGAAAAATCATGTTATGTGGCAATACAAACGCTTCCGGTGATTGGGATATTCTCTTAATTGAAACCGACACTGCCGGAAACACAATATGGAGTAAAACCTTCGGTGGATTGCTTGACGATTTCGGCAATGGTATGGTAGCTTCATCCGATTCCCAGGTGGTCGTAGTGGGTCAAACCTATTCATACGGTGTCATCAACTCATCAGGATATGTAATTAAAGTTAACACTGCTGGTGGTGTCACATGGTCGCTCACCGATTCAGGTTTTAGCACTGCTACCGACCAGCCTTTGGTTGGCATTGCCACCACATTAACCGGCAATTATATCCTTATTGGTTATCGTTACGAAACCAGTATCTATCATACTTCATTTGTAGAAATTACTCCTTTTGGTACCATTGTTTCAAGTACGCTTATCGGTGGTCCCACCAACACTCTTTCTTATGATGTAACTCCGGTTCCCGGTGGCGACTTTTTAATTACAGGCCGCCAGTTTACTAATGGCACCGATACTTCAAATATCCTGGTAACAAAAGCAAGCCCTACAACTTTCATGGTATCTCTTTCCAAAAACATATACTCAACTCACAAAGAAATAGGCAGAAAAGCCTTTGTTACTCCCGATGGTTACTTTGCAATAGTGGCTAGTGATTTAACAACTCATAAAGGACTTTTGATTAAAATCAGTCAATCGGGCAACATTGTATTTGGTAAATCATTTTCAACACCATCTGGTCAATGCGATTTCAAAACAGCAATCATTTCAAATGACAGCACTTTCTTTATGGTAGGGTCAGTAAAAAATTACTTAGATCCCCTTAACGATATTTATATTGTAAAAGCTGATTTATCAGGTTCTTCTGGTTGCTCCGACACTGCGTACACTCCTTTTACAAGCTCAATTACGCAGGCAATTGGTATTGGCAGCAACACTAATTTTGGTGCTTCGTCTGCCTCACTTAGCATTAATACTTCCAGCGCACCTTTAACAGAAAACACATTGTGCAATGTAACGGGTGTAACCGAAAACATACATTCCGCATCTTTCAATATTTATCCTAACCCTGCTAAAGATATTTGTACAATTGATGCAGAAGGTTTTTCTAATGCATCCGTATCATTATATGATATTGCTAGCCGAATCTTGTATAATCAAGTTTTTAATAATCAAGCGCAACTTAGCGTTTCTCACTTAGCACAGGGTGTTTACTTTGTAGTACTAAAGGATGCAAAAGGTAGGAGTATGACAAGTAAACTATTAAAAAATTAATGTATCCTGCGACCTCACCCTCGAGCGCGCTTGTAGCGCGTTCGCTATAACATACAATCGAAAAAATTCACATGCTTGCTCTTCGCCCTCTTTGTGTCCTTACAAACGAGCTAAATTAACCCCGATTAATCTGGTGCAAGATTTATTTTATACACCAACCATCCCATTCGGGGGCCGAAGGGCTAAAAGCCTTCATCCATAACGCTTTTAGCATTTTACCGATACATTTACCTTCCGGTATTTAAAACATTCCTTTATAAAAGAACTTCCTGTCTTTTTGTAAGCAAGCCTTTGCTTTAAAAATAATGGCAGAGTCTTCGACTATTTGTCAGTTTCTTTTAAAAAATAACTGCCAGTCTTTTTGTAAGCAAGCCTTTGCTTTAAAAATAATGAACTTTCCTCCGCCCATTTGGAGGTGATCTTTAAAAAAGCAACCCTTTGCTTCAAGTAAAAACCAAATTCCTTTATCCAGGTAACTGATTAAAAAGTCAAATCAACCATCAGCTCTTTCTCCCCACGTTGCACCTTCACTTTAGTGGTATCCTCCTTTTTAAACATACTTAAAGCTTTCATATAACTGGTCATGTCGGTTACTTTATAATCGCCCAATTGTATCACCACATCACCTGCTTTTAATCCTGCTTTTGAAGCCGGCTTTCCTTCACTAATACCATCTATGCGCATGCCTGCACCTTCGTAGGCATAATCGGGCACCACACCAAGCGTTACTTTAAAGCGTGGAGTATCATCATTCGAGTCGTCCTTGGTTTTAGTAAAATCAAGTTTGCCTTTGTCGTCCAGTCGGTGTATCAACTCAGTAATAAAATTAATGATGCGTTCTTCACCCACATAATTGATCAGGTTTTCATCATCGCTGGGTTTGTGATAATCAGTATGTGTACCACTAAAAAAATGCAACACCGGTATGTCTTTCAAATAAAAAGAAGTATGATCAGAGGGCCCAATGCCAGAGTCAGTTGTTTTGATTTTCAGGCTGTCGATCTTAACATAATTAAAAGTAATTTTCCATGCCGGAGATGTGCCGGCACCGTTTATCAGTAACACAGGCTCTTCTTTTTTTAAACGTCCCAACATATCCATGTTTATCATATAATTTATTTTTTCGAGCGGCACTGTTGGGTTTTTCATAAAATAATTTGAACCAAGTAAACCCTTCTCTTCACCCGAAAAAGCCATCAACAAATAATTATTTTTATTATCATTTCCATTCTTTAAAAATCTTGCAATTTCAATCAATGCTGCCACGCCACTTGCATTATCATCAGCACCATTATGCACTGCAGGCTTGCCACGATACAATGATTCATCACCGCCAAACCCTAAGTGATCATAATGTGCACCAATTACAACAGTATTGGCTGCTTTATTATCAATAAATCCAATCACATTATGTCCGGTTGCTTCTTCTTTCACCAACTCAGTAGTTATGTCAGCAGCCCACCGAGCCCCCGACATCAATAATTGTTGTGCCTCATTTTTTACAAACACCACCGGAATAGTTGAAGGGGTAATTTTGTTTTTGTAATCTTCTGAAGGGTTATCTAAATCTTTGTTGGAGTTAATAAAAATCACACCCACAGCACCTTTGGCAATAGCACTGTCGATTCGGGTTCTTAAATCAGCATACGGTGCATAGCGAGAATGCGGGCCTCCACCATCGGGTGTTCCATATTCAAGCACCACTATTTTATTTTTTATATCATACCTTCCTCTAAAATCATCGTAATCAAGTGCGGTTGCAGTAATACCATATCCTGCCCTTGTAATTTCGCCTGAGCAGGTTGCATTAGCGGCATAAGCCAGCGGATAATATTGTTTGCCTATAGTAAACGTTGCACCATTTATCATGAGCACATTATTGTTACCAGCTTTAGTTGATCGGGTAAATTCGAAAGGTTGCAAGTAACCATTTACTCCTTTTTCACTTAACCCAATTTCTTTAAACTGCTTTTGAATGTAGGAGCTAGCCATTGTTTCGCCTTTCATTCCTGTTTCGCGCCCTTCCAGCGAATCGGAAGCAAGCACCGTTATATGTTGCTTCAATTTTTGAATTAGTAAATCCTGTGCAGTCGCAAACTGACTCACTAATAGGGCAACTGCAACTAATGTCCTTCTCATCATCATAATCATTGGATTTTTGTAAACCGCTAAGTTAGTTTTAACCTGCTTTAGAAAAGATAAAAAACGAAAAATAAAATTTAGGTGAAAAAAAAATGCAGTGCCGTTTAGTAAGTAAACAGCACTGCATTTTGCTTATCACAAACGGATAAGTGAAAATTTACGTTTATTTCTTGGGAATTTTAATATCACCCCAGTTTTCGCCTTTTTGAATGCGTTTAATTTGTGTTTCACTCACTTTAAACTTTCGTGCCAACTCACTCATTTTAACTCCTTTTGCCAAATGTCTTTTAATGCTGATCACATTGGTTTCGTTTAGTTTAAAAGCTGTTCTGTTTTCAGGACGTTTTCCTTTACGTGCTTTAAAAGCTTCGATCACCACAGGATTTTTCATCTGATGTGCAGTTACTTCTTCCTGAGTGCACCATTTTAGATTGGTGAATTTGTTATTACGTTTTGCAAAATCTTTATGAATAACCAAATTTCTATTAGAAGTCTTATTGCAGAATTGTTCTGCCACCAAACGATGTGTTAAGTAAGAAATATTAATCATACGACTTAACTCGTCAGCATGCATATCCTCCTTATATTTTTTTTGTAATGAAGCAAGTGTTTGTTTATTTGCTTTTTTGCCTTTGCTTTTTAAATCAGCAATTTGGTTTCTCATATCAACCAATCTTTTTTCGGCTGCGCGGCTTCTGTCCTTAAAAAGTTTCAACTTAATTATTTCATAGCCATTTTGTAGCGTACCTTTAATAATGGTTTCCTTACCCGATTTCGAATACGTTTTTACACGGCCGAAATCTGAAATAGCAATTCGTTTTCTTTTAGAAGGGTCGTTGGCGATTTTAACGAGTTTCCACTTTTCGCGTGGCAAATTTTTGATTGTTGATTCCATGGTTTTATTAAAGTTGATAGTTAATATAAGTACAAAGTAAATGTTTTATTTGTTTATCCAGTTTTTTATCTCATCCACGTTAATCATAGGCACTTCCATCTTCAATTTTTTTCTCATTCCACCCATGTCGTTAAATAGTTTATTGGCATTGGCTGCTTTCAGTTGTTCTGTTGTTGTGATGCCGAGTTTTGCAATCACTTCATTCCATGGATGAGGAATGTGAGACAGGCTACTTTCTTTAGCTGAGTTCCCCACATTAGTTTCAGGACGCATTTGCGGGAAAAACAGCACATCTTGTATGGAAGCCGAGTCAGTCATGATCATTGATAAACGATCAATTCCAATTCCCAAACCTGCTGTTGGAGGCATGCCATATTCAATGGCCCGCAAAAAATCTTCATCTAACTGCATAGCTTCTTCGTCCCCTCTTAAACCCAGCTCCAATTGTTCTTCAAATCGGTTTCGTTGATCTATTGGATCATTCAGCTCACTAAAAGCATTGCATATTTCTTTCCCATTACAAATGGCTTCAAATCTTTCTACCAACCCCTCTTTGGTGCGGTGCTTTTTTGCTAGTGGACTCATCTCCACCGGATAATCGGTAATAAAAGTTGGTTGAATTAAAAGGGGTTCACATTTACTGCCAAATATCTCGTCAATAATTTTTCCCCGTCCCATGGTTTCATCCAAGTCAACACCAATTGTTTGTGCAGCTTTTCGCATAGCGGCTTCATCCATTTCGCTTATATCAACACCTGTGAAATGTGCAATGGCCTCATACATGGTGTATCGTTTCCAAGGACGCTTAAAATTAATAGTGTTGGGTCCAACTTTCACTTCGGTGGTTCCATGCAAATCCATCGAAACTTTTTCAACCATTTCCTCCACCAGATTCATCATCCACTCGTAGTCTTTGTAGGCAACATATAATTCAACCTGCGTAAACTCCGGATTATGAAAACGACTCATCCCCTCGTTTCTAAAATCTTTTGCGAATTCATACACTCCATCAAATCCGCCAACTATCAATCGCTTCAAATAAAGTTCGTTGGCAATACGCAAATACAATGTCATATCTAGTGTGTTGTGATGCGTCTTAAACGGACGTGCAGCCGCTCCACCATAAAGTGGCTGCAATATGGGAGTTTCTACTTCCATATATCCTTTGGCATTGAAAAACGTACGCATCGAATTGGTTAATTGTGTGCGTTGATAAAATGCTTTTTTTACTTGTGGATTTACAATTAGATCAACGTAACGCTGACGATATCGTTGCTCCGGATCAGAAAATGCATCAAACATTACACCGTCTTTTTCCTTAGCTACCGGCAAGGGTCGTAAAGATTTAGTAAGTAAAACAAGTTCTGAAACATGTATGGATATTTCGCCCATCTTGGTACGAAACACATATCCTTTCACACCTACAATATCTCCAATATCAATCAATTTTTTAAATAGCACATCATACAATGTTTTATCGGCTGTTTGGCAAACCTCATCACGCTTAACATACACCTGCACCCGACCAGCTGCATCTTGCAAAACTACAAAGGCTGCTTTACCCATATCACGCACACTCATTATTCGTCCTGCAAGCGTTACTTCTTTAAAGTCATCCGGACGTTTTTCAAAATCATCTGCGATAAGTTGAGAGGTAGTTGATATTTCGAATAAATCGGCAGGATAGGGATTGATTCCCAACTGCTGAATTTCCGTTAATTTCTGTCTGCGCAATAATTCTTGTTCTGTATGGTGACTTGTCATTGATGCGTTGCCTTGGTAAGTTAAATTAATCTTAACAAGCGCAAAAGTATTTAAAACTTAACATACGAGTGAATCAGATTGGTGCGTTGTGAATTTAAATTTGTTAGGCTGGTGATGAGTTGTTCGATTTTTATAATTTCGAATCATTAATAATTAAAATCTATTCAAATGAAAATAGCGGTATTAGGAACAGGAATGGTTGGAAACACAATTGGAATTAAATTAATTCAATTGGGTCATCAGGTAATGATGGGATCACGAACAGCCGATAATGAAAAGGCAAAACTGTGGGTAAACAACAACGGAAGCAACGCATCACAGGGAACATTTGCCGATGCTGCAAAATTTGGTGAAATGATTTTCCTCTGCACAAAAGGAGAAGCAACCCTTGATGTTTTAAGAATGGCAGGCTTGAGTTTATTTAATGGCAAAACTGTAATTGATATTAGTAATCCACTTGATTTCTCCAACGGAATGCCACCATCAATGTTCATTTGCAATACGAATTCGTTGGGTGAGGAAGTACAAAAATTAATTCCTGATGCATATGTAGTAAAAACACTCAACATTGTTAATTGCGAAGTAATGGTGAATGCCAATAAATCAAATGGCGATCCAACTATGTTTATGAGTGGTAATAATCAAGAAGCTAAATCTGCGGCAAGTAAAATATTGGAAGATTTTGGATGGAAAGATATTATCGACCTTGGAGATATAACCACTGCTCGCGGAACCGAAATGATGTTACCGATTTGGTTGCGTACTTATATGGCCACAAAAAACGGATACATTGCATTTAAAGTTGTTAGATAACAAAAAGACTTTGCTGTTTTGAAATCACATTTCTTTCGTGATCGAGTAGCCATTGCTTTCGCCATAAACCTCCGGCATAACCGGTGAGCGCTCCATCAGATCCAATCACCCGATGACAGGGAACTATAATGGCAAGCTTGTTTTTTCCGTTGGTGGTTCCTACAGCTCGAATGGCTTTTACATCACCCACTTTCTTACTGAGTTGCAGATAACTCCATGTTTTTCCGAATGGAATAGTTAACAATTCGTTCCAAACCTTTTGTTGAAAATCGGTGCCGTTTTGTTTGAGCGGCAGATCAAATATTTTTCTTTCGCCATTGAAAAATTGTTGCAGTTGCTCAATGGTGTTTCCAAGTATTGGATTTAAATCTGAATTTGATTTTTGGTCTTCAACAAATAAAACGCTTGTAACAAAACTATCAGCAAGTTTGATTTCAAGCAAGCCAATGGGTGATTGATAATAGGCTGTTTGTGGGTTACTCATCTTATTTACTACCTTGAAACAAAGCTTTAAACAAAATTATAATTTCCAGCCTATTTTACATACTTATCCAGCCACTCAAAAAACACACGTTGCCACAAGATGCTGTTTTGTGGTTTCAATACATGGTGTCCTTCGTCAGGAAAATAAAGAAAGCGGCTGGGTATGCCGCGTAATTGTGCTGCAGTAAAAGCTTCCATACCCTGGTTTAATGGAACACGAAAATCTTTTTCGTTATGAATAATTAAAATAGGTGTGTCCCAGTTTTGTACAAATTTGTGAGGAGAAAACGCATCGTAACTTTTTGGTTTTGGATTTTTCCAATAAGCCCCTTCCATATCATGGTTGGCAAAAAACATTTCTTCGGTGGCCCCAAATTCGCTTTCTAAATTAAATACTCCACAATGTGCAATAAATGCTTTAAAGCGTTTGTTGTGATGACCCGCCAACCAATAAACAGAGTAGCCTCCGTAGCTTGCACCCACACAACCCAATTTGTTTTTATCCACATACGGCTCCTTGCTTACATCATCAATTGCACTCATTAAATCTGTCATTGCCTGTCCACCCCAATCGCCTGTTATCTGATCGTTCCACGCTTCACCGAAAGAGGGTAATCCTCTTCTGTTTGGGGCTACCACAATGTAACCTTTGCTTGCCATCAAACTAAAATTCCACCGGTAAGAAAAAGCCTGGCTCACCACACTTTGCGGTCCGCCCTGACAAAACAACAATGCAGGATATTTTTTAGTAGCATCAAAATCCGGTGGATACATTACCCAAACCAACATATCTTTTCCATCGGTGGTTTTCACCATTCGCTTTTCGCAACGAGGTTTAGCCAATGCATCCCAAATAGTTTTATTGGTGAAAGTTATTTGCGTTGCAGTACCATTTTCAGCATTCACATTATAAATTTCGGTAGGCATTACCATGCTCATGCGTGAACAAATAATAACCGGTTTTTTGTTTACATAACAAAAAGATAAATCCTGATAGTCGGCTTGTTCATTGGTAATTTGTTTTGGCGCGGTTCCGGCCTTAGCTTGTGTATCGTATGAAAACAATTGATGGGTTCCTTTCCATTCTGCCAGGAAATAAATCATTTTTCCGTCAGGCGAAAAGTTCATCTGATCCACACTAAAATCAAAATTGCTGAGTAGTTCTTTTTTTTCTTCAGTAGCAAAATCCAAGACAAACAAACGATCGCGATCCGACTCGTACCCCGGAGTTTCCATGCTCAGCCATATTATTTTTTTTCCGTCAGGCGAAAAAACGGGCTTCTGATCGTAGCCTTCCATCCCTTCGGTGATATTGGTGGTTAAACCATTGGTAAGGTCATAAACATATATTTCAGAATTCGTGCTGATGGCCGCCTCGGTTCCACTTTCTTTTTTGCAGGTGTAGGCTAATTTTTTTCCATCAGCCGAAAAATTTATTTGTTCGTCACCACCAAAAGGTTGGAGTGGAGAATCAAATTTTTCATTTGGCATAATGTCTTTTGCAACACCCATTTTACCATCTGTGTATGCAGCAACAAACACATGACTGTATGCATAATCTTCCCAGGCATTCCAATGACGATACATCAAAGCATCAATAATTCGGGCTCCTTCTGCTTTTGGTAAATCAGGATATATTTCATTTACTTTTTGGTCTAATTTAACATTGGCTGCGTACCATATATTGTCCATTGATGGAGCGTAACCAAACTGGTTGATACCGCTCTTTACTGATGTGATTTGCGTTTTCCCGGATCCATCAGCATTCACTTCAAATAATTGACTGTTTCCATCTTTATCATTAGTTATAAATCCAATTTTTTTTCCATCAGGTCTCCAACGTGCACTGCCTTCGTCAGCAGTTGAATTTAGAATACCTTTTGCATCACCACCTGATACAGGTATGGTATAAATATCACTTTGTCCTTTGTTTTCAGCAATATCAAATGTTCTGACATTGTACAGCACCGTTTTTCCATCCGGAGAAATGCGTGGTTCTGATACGCGGCCTAGTTTCCACAGCAATTCAGGGGTAAGTTTGTTTTGCGCTTTGCCAATTGTAAATGCAAAGCATAATGCGATAAAAAGAATTATTTTTTTCATGTTATGATGTTACTTTTTAAATTGTTTTGATACAAAGTTTTTTTTATGGCTTTATTATTTTTAATTCTACTCTTCTGTTTTTAGCTTTTCCTTCTTCTGAGTCATTGCTTTCAACCGGTTTTGTTTCACCAAAACTATTGCCTTCTAAACGGTTATTGGCAATTCCCTTATTCTTCAAATACTTTATTACCGCATTGGTTCGGTTTTTAGAAATGGTCATGTTGATCTTATTGTCACCGGTATTATCAGTATATCCTTCAACCAATAATTTAGCAAGTGGATTATTCTTTAAATACTTTGTTGCACTATCCAATGTTGCCTGATGCGATTTGTTGATGGCAAACTGTCCGGAAGCAAATAATAGATTTTCAAGAACTGGTAAAGCCTCTTGATCAGGGCAACCGTTATTGGCAACGGTTCCTACTTCGTTAGGACACTTATCTACATTATCAGCAACACCATCTTTATCAGTATCTGCACATCCATGCATGAATGTAGTTCCCCTTTCGTCAGGGCAGTTATCTTCTACATCCACCACACCATCTTCATCTCTATCAGGACAACCCTGATTTTGCAACGAACCGGCATAATCCGGGCAATGATCCTCTTTATCAATTACACGATCTCCATCTTTATCAGGACATCCTTTTGTTGCTAAAGTCCCTGCCTCATCAGGACATTGATCTTCTTTGTCAGCAATTCCATCACCATCTTTATCCGGACAACCATGTAATGCTATTACACCTTTAGTGTCTGGGCACGAGTCTAAATAGTCGTATACCATATCTGCATCACGGTCAAGTGGGCAACCCTTTTCATCCACTTTAACTCCTGTGGGGGTTTCAGGACATTTGTCTTTATTGTCTTTTACACCATCATTATCAGTATCCTTTCCTGATCCAAAGTTGTAACTCAAGCCAATGGTGTGCATCAAAAAACTTTCGTTGTAAAGTCTTACTTCTGCATCACGACTATCATGATCGGTATAAGCAAAGGTTTCCTGCAATGATATGTTCAGTCGTTCGGTCAACCGATATTGCAATCCCACTCCATAAGGCACAAACAAATCGGTGCCGTTACCATCAGGGTTACTGATAACAGCGCCTGTTGTGGTTGTTTTTAATTCATAGTCTGAATAATCTGCTGCCCCTATGCCTGCAAAAATATATGGCACTAATTTATTGGAATCGCTATTCAACAACTTTATTCTGAATTGCACATTAGCCTGCAACATTTTGGTGTCAAACTCAACATTGTTTTCTTCCTTATAACCCCATCGTCCCATGGTAGCATTGAAGACAAAATCAAAATGCCCATTAATGTATCTGGCATAACCCAAACCGCCAAAAGGTTTAGTGTTACCATTATAAAAACCCTGCCCCAAATCACCGTTATATTGAATTAATCCGCCAACTATTCCGATACTATTTGGCAAATCTTTGGTTTGAGCATTTACCAAAACATTAGCTAACAACAAGATTACAATAAACAGTGTTTTTTTCATTACAGATTGATTATGTGAAAATAAAATTTCATAGAAGATTGCAAATGTAAAAGTATAGGCGGAATTCAAAAGAAGTTGTTAAGAAAGATTACGCTCATATTAATTATATTTGCAATCGCGTTCTTAAATACCCGCTCCAAAAAGAGCAATTACTTATCAAGAAAGGTGGAGGGACTGGCCCTGTGAAACCTTAGCAACCGTTCGGCATTTATGTGGGAAAGGTGCTAATTCCAATCCTGAATCCCGATTAATCGGGACGGGTAACAGATAAGTCGAGTAAGATTTTAATAATTAATACAACTAATAAAATCTCTTCGGCTAAAGCTGAAGAGATTTTTTTTTGGCATTAAAGGAATAAACAAGAAAATAGAATATTTTGCGCATAACATAATAAACAAGAAACAAGGAATTTCGAAAATTTAATATTGAAGTTTAATGCTGATGGAGAAACAAGAAAGGAAATTTGATATTAATGACCGATTAATTAATCTGGCTGTTTCTATTATTAAAGTTTGCGAAAGTGTCAACAATTCAAAAGCCAGTGCACATCTTGTGGGTCAATTACTCAGATCCGGAACATCGCCATCACTTAACTATGGTGAAGCTCAAAGTGCCGAGTCGAGAAGTGACTTCATTCATAAACTGAAAATTTCGTTGAAAGAATTACGAGAAAGTTATAACTCTTTACAAATTATACAAAGAGCTGGGCTGGGCCCTAACAACAATTTAATTGAAATCACAAGCAAAGAATGTAATGAGCTAATAGCAATATTGGTCAAGAGTATAGAAACGGCACAACGAAACAAGCAGGCTGAATAATTTAAAATCCATTATTTAATATTCCTTGTTTCTTGTTCATTATTAAATTAAAATTATTAATATGAGTAGTATTAAAAAAGAACTTCTAAATCGAATACTTGTGATTGACGGTGCAATGGGCACCATGATTCAACGATATAAGTTGGATGAAGCAGGATATCGTGGTGAGCGTTTCAAAGACTGGAAAAGTGATTTGAAAGGCAATAACGATTTATTGTCCATCACAAAACCTGAAATCATAAAAGCCATTCATTTGGAATACTTGAATGCTGGTGCCGATATTATTGAGACCAATACCTTTAACGCACAAAAAATTTCTTTGGCCGATTATCACATGGAAGAGTTGGCCTATGAATTAAATTTTGAATCTGCAAAAATTGCTAAGCAAGCAGCCCACGAATTTACCGGAAAGCATTCTGTTTACGTTGCAGGAGCATTGGGACCAACCAATCGTACACTTTCACTTTCACCTAAAGTTTCTGACCCTGGTTTTCGTGCGGTCACTTTTGATGAAGTAGTAGATGCTTATATTGAACAAGTAAATGGATTGGTTGATGGTGGAGTTGATCTATTATTAGTTGAAACTATTTTTGATACACTCAACGCAAAGGCAGCATTGTTCGCCATTCAAACCGTGTTTGAAGAAAAAAATATTTCGCTGCCCATAATGGTTAGCGGAACCATTACAGATGCAAGCGGTCGAACTTTATCAGGACAAACCGTTGAAGCATTTTTAAATTCTGTTTCGCATGTTGATTTGTTGAGCATCGGTTTAAACTGTGCGCTTGGTGCCAAAGAAATGCGCCCATATCTGGAAGAGTTGAGTGAAAAATCTCCATTTTTTATTTCATGTTACCCCAATGCAGGATTACCAAATCAGTTTGGCGAGTATGATGAAACACCCGAACAAATGTGTATGCAGGTAGATGACTTTTTGAAAAGTGGATTCGTAAATATTGTTGGTGGATGTTGTGGCACTACTCCTGATCACATTAAACATATTGCAGAACATGCTCGTAAAACTCCGCCCCGAAAAATTCCAACTATCGAACCATATTTGCGATTGAGTGGATTAGAAGCGGTAACGTATCGGCCTGATTCTAATTTTTTAAATGTCGGAGAACGAACCAATGTGACTGGCTCCAAAAAATTTCTTCGATTAATTAAAGAAGAAAAATATGAAGAAGCATTAAGTGTTGCACGTGAGCAAGTGGAAGGAGGTGCTCAGGCTATTGACATCAACATGGACGAAGGAATGTTGGATGCAAATTATGCAATGACAAAATTTTTAAATCTCATTGCCAGCGAGCCCGACATTTCGAAAGTTCCGTTGATGATTGATTCATCAAAATTTGAAGCCATCGAATCGGGATTAAAATGCACACAAGGAAAATCGATCGTAAATTCAATTTCGATGAAAGGTGGCGAAGAAGAATTTATTCGTCAGGCAAAAATTGTAAAAAAATATGGTGCTGCAGTTATTGTAATGTTGTTTGATGAACAGGGGCAAGCAGATACCACTCCCCGCAGAATTGAAATTGCAAAACGGGCTTATGATATTCTGGTAAACCGGGTTCATTTTCATCCGCAGGATATCATTTTCGATCCGAATATTTTTCCGGTTGCTACCGGAATGGAAGAACATCGCAAAAATGCATTAAGTTATTTTGAAGCAACTAAATGGATTAAAGAAAATTTGCCACTTGCAAAAGTGTCAGGTGGAGTGAGCAATGTTTCATTTTCTTTTCGTGGCAACGACCACGTGCGTGAAGCCATTCATGCTGCATTTCTATATCATGGAATAAAAAATGGGATGGATATGGGAATTGTAAATCCATCACAACTTATTGTGTATGATGAAATAGAAAAAGAATTATTGACCTTGGTGGAAGATGTTTTGTTGGATAGAAATGAAGAGGCCACTGAACGGTTAATTAATCATGCTGAAAAAGTAAAAGGTGCAGGAAAAGAAAAAGATGTAAAGGACGAAGAGTGGAGAAGGGGGACGGTTGAAGACCGCATTTCACATTCATTGGTAAAAGGAATTACAGATTATATAGAAACCGATATTGAAGAAGCGCGCAACAAATATGAAAAGCCATTACACATTATTGAAGGGCCGTTGATGGTTGGAATGAATGTGGTGGGAGATTTATTTGGTGCAGGCAAAATGTTTTTACCGCAAGTTGTAAAGAGTGCTCGTGTGATGAAAAAAGCAGTTGCCTATCTTGAACCTTATCTTGAAAAAGAAAAAGTTGTTGGCAGCAAGAATGGAAAAGTTTTATTGGCGACAGTGAAAGGTGATGTGCACGACATTGGAAAAAATATTGTGGGAGTTGTTATGGCCTGCAATGGTTACGATATTGTTGATATGGGAGTGATGGTGTCGTGCGATAAAATACTTGCCAAAGCAAAAGAAGAACAAGTTGATGTGATTGGCTTGAGTGGATTGATAACACCTTCGTTGGATGAAATGGTTCATGTTGCCAAAGAAATGACACGTGAAGGATTTACCATTCCGCTTTTGATTGGTGGAGCCACCACAAGCAAAGTTCATACGGCTGTAAAAATAGAACCACATTATGCTCACACGGTTGTACATGTAAATGATGCATCGCGAAGCGTGCCTGTTGTAAGTAATTTGCTTTCAAAAGAATTAAAAGCAAATTATGTTCAAACCATAAAAGAGGAGAATGCGCGCACACGCGAGTATCACAAAGCCGATCGTGCAAAGAGCAATTATATTTCAATTGCGAAAGCAAGAGAAAATAAATTTGAATTGAATGGTGCTGTTGTTTCTAAACCCAATTTTATCGGAGTAAAAGTATTTGAAGATTTTTCTATGGAAGAAATATCACAATACATTGACTGGACTCCTTTCTTTATCAGTTGGGAAATGAAAGGCAGCTATCCTAAAATTTTAAAAGACCCAACTCGCGGAAAAGAAGCGCAGAAATTATTTGATGATGCACAAAGCATGTTGAAACGCATCATCAAAGAAAAATGGCTTACAGCAAAAGCAGTGATTGGAATTTTTCCTGCTAACAATAGTGGTGATGATATTTTAGTGTTTGATGAAGTTGCAAAAAATCAGATAGCAACTTTTCATACCATAAGACAGCAATCTCAGAAACCAGCAGAACAAAAAAATGTGGCGTTGGCCGATTTTATTAAACCCGAGAACGATTTCATAGGGACTTTTGCTTTAAGTACCGGTTTTGGAATTGAGAATTGGATTGAGCAATTTGAAAAAGATCATGATGATTACTCTTCTATCATGCTCAAAGCTTTGGCAGACCGTTTAGCAGAAGCATTTGCAGAACTGATGCATAAAAAAATGCGTACTGAAATTTGGGGATATGCAAAAGACGAAAATCTTTCAAACGAAGAAATCATAAAAGAAAAATATGATGGCATTCGTCCCGCCCCCGGTTATCCGGCTCAACCTGACCACACAGAAAAAATCACACTCTGGAAATTGATGGAGGTTGAAAAAAATACTGGCATTAAGTTAACGGAGAGTTTGGCAATGTATCCAACTGCAGCTGTTAGCGGATTGTATTTTGCACATCCAGATGCACATTATTTCTCGGTGGGCAAATTAGAGAAAGATCAAATTAAAGATTACGCTCAACGAAAAAATATGAAATTAGAAGAAGTTGAAAGATGGCTGGGTAGTGTTTTAGCGTACTAAAAAACTACCTGCTTGCTATTTCAACAAATTCTCTTTTAAAAATAATATCATAGCCCATTGTTGAAAATCTGAATTGACTTTTTTTCGAAATCCGTGACCTTCATCCTTCGCTAATAAATACCATACAGGCTTTCCTGCTTGTTGCAATTTATTTTTCATTTGTTCTGCTTCAGTATAAGGTACTCTGGGATCGTTTTTACCTTGAACAATAAAAAGTGGTTTAGTGATTTTATCCACATTATTTAAGGGGGATATTTTTTCGAGAAAAGCGTTCATCTCCGGAATTTGTTCATCGCCATATTCAACCCTTCTTAAGTCTCTGCGATAAGCTTCGGTGTTTTTCAAAAAAGTTACAATGTTACTAATGCCGACAACATCAATTCCGCATTTTAACTTATCACTGTAATGTGTCATTGAAGCTAAAACCATAAATCCTCCATAAGAACCTCCGTATACACAAATACGAGAAGCATCCAACTCAGGCTGCTGTGCAATCCATTCAATGAGTGCTCCAATATCTTTAACAGATTCTTCGCGCAAATAACCATTGTCTAATTTCAAATACGACTTTCCATAGCCAGATGATCCGCGCACATTAGGTGAAATTACAGCAATACCTAGTTCATTATTTAAATACGAATTAAACGAACTGAAAGAAGGTCTTGATTGAGATTCAGGCCCACCGTGTATATTTATCACAACCGGAATTTTACCGTTTACATTTTTAGGCTTGTAATAAAACGCAGGTATGCTTCTTTGTTTTCCATCCGCAGTTTTATCAAAAGTCGGATATGAAATCAAGCTCGGTATCGTAAACGTACTTGTATTTAAACCGCCTACTTCACTAAAAGTCCATTGGGTTAATTTTTCTGACGTTAAATCATAGGTGTAAATATCACCTGGAGTTTGTGCTGTACTAATTGACAATGCAATTTCATTATCATTTGCCGGATTAAATTTCATCCCACCAAACAAACCGACCGGAAAGTTTTTTAACTCCTTAAATACTTTTGTAACTAGGTCGAGCTTATAAACCTTGCTATATCCATTTTCATTAACAGAGAATATCAGTTTGTTTCTTTTTTTATTCAGGGTAATGCCGCTAATATCCCATTTGATACCTGCGGTAAGAACACTTAGCTTTTTAGATGTAACATCAAAATACTTTAGCTGTCCAAATTCCGAACCTTCATCATTAGCCAGATAAATTCCTTTTCCATCTGCGGTCCATGAAGCATCACTGAAAGCTGTTTCTTCTTCACTACTGCTAATTTCAGTCAGCATTCCCGTTTCAATCTCCATAATATACATGAAAGATTTTGTAGCGGAAATTCCATTTCTCACAATTAATTTTTTATCATCAGGGCTCCAATCAACCACACTCCATGAGCCACCTTTACTAAGTATCAGCTTCGTTTCCTTTGGTGTATTTGTATTGCCCAAAAAAATATCATAATCCTTGCCATTTCTTTTGGTACTAATAGTTGTAAACTGCTTGCCACTGTTACTCCAAACAGGTAACGAATTTTGCGTGCGCCCACCATCTGATATCAGTTGGTAATTTCCGGCCGTTAAGTCATAAGAATAAAGCTGAGCAAATTCGTTTCCTCCGCTATCTTTTGCAAAAACAAATTTGTTTTCAGTAGGATAAAAAGTGGCAGAACCAACAGGTTCTTTAAAAAAAGTAATTTGTTTTCGAGCACCACCAGCGTGATCAATGATGTGCAATTGTGAGGCATCGCTAAATCGGGTTGCCATTAAAATTGATTTGCCATCAGGCGAGTAATCTATAAATGCAGCATACCGAATATTTTGATATTGGTTGGTTTTTTCAATTATTGAAGCTGGAATATCTGGAATGTTTTCCATTACTAAATTACCTTTTTCAACCGCTTGAGAATAGGAAAACAAAACATTCAAAAACAAGATGCAAATAAAAATTGTTGATTTCATATTAAATAAATTTAAGAAATAGTTTTGTGTCAAATGTAATACTGTTTTGGATTCATATAGAAAAATCAAATTTCTCCCTTACTATTGATTGATCAATTAAGGCTATTAATTATAATGAATGATCTCCTATTTGAACCAATAATGGCTTAGTCGCACAAATTAATTTTTGTTTTACATTATTTAGTTTAAGGAAACATCTATTTTTGGTGCCTTAACAAAACACCAAAAAAATATTATGTGGAAGAAACGAATTATAAAAATACTTGTTGTTATAGTAATCGTTTTTATTGGTTACATTTATTTCGTAAGTCACTTTCATTATAGTGATGGATCCCGAACCGGGTATTTGTCAAAATTTGCAAAAAAGGGATATGTATTTAAAACCCATGAAGGCGACTTGTATATGGGAGGCGCAACTGCAGATAATAATACACTCGTTAATAATATTTGGAGTTTTTCGGCTCCAACTAATGAAAATGGAGCGATTGACAGCCTTACAAAATATGAAGGTAAGATTGTGAGATTGTATTACCATCAGGTTATTAGTAATATGCCTTGGCAAGGTGACACCAAATATTTTGTTACTAAAGTCGAGTATGTTAAAGAAAAGTAAACAACTATTTGTTATTAAATCAGATACAATAAACTAGTTAAAATTTTGCTCAGGATTACTATTTGGGTAGCGGACATAATGTACCTGTTTAACTAGATTAACTAATTTTTCTCTTAACTCACTTATGTTATCTTTTCTTAATGCTGAAATAAATACTACTGGCGAATTTGCTTTCCCCATCCAACTTTTTTTAAGGTCGTTCAACGAAAAATTCTCTTTAGTTGCTGGTGTTAAATCATCTTCTTCTTTTAATATAAACTGATATGCATCCATTTTGTTAAATACCATCAAAATGGGTTTGTCGTTTGATTTTAATTCAGCCAATGTTTGATTCACCACGTTAACATGTTCCTCAAAATTCGGATGCGAAATATCAACCACATGAATTAATACATCTGCTTCACGCACTTCATCTAAAGTAGATTTAAATGATTCGATTAAGCTAACCGGTAGTTTGCGAATAAAACCTACAGTGTCGGAAAGCAAGAAAGGAATATTTTCTAAAACCACTTTTCTAACCGTTGTATCGAGTGTTGCAAATAATTTATTTTCTGCAAATACATCTGATTTACTCAATTGATTCATCAATGTACTTTTACCAACATTGGTATAACCAACCAAGGCAACACGCACAATGTTTCCGCGTTGTTTACGCTGTGTGAAATTTTGCTTTTCAATTTCCTTCAATTTCTCTTTCAATCGTACCAGCTTATCGCGAATAACCCTCTTGTCTGTTTCAATTTCCGTTTCACCCGGACCTCTCATGCCGATACCTCCTTGTTGTTTTTCGAGGTGAGTCCACATTCGAGTTAAGCGTGGCAACATATAAGTATATTGTGCAAGTTCTACTTGTGTGCGTGCTTGTGCTGTGCGAGCTCGTTTTGCAAAAATGTCGAGTATAAGTGCGTTTCTATCCAATACACGACAGCCAATTTCCTTTTCAATGTTTCGCAGTTGAGAAGGTGAAAGTTCGTCATCAAAAATGGCAACTGTAATAGTATTTGCTTTTACAAAAGCTGATATCTCTTCCAACTTTCCTTTACCAACAAATGTGCGTGAGTCTGGATGTTCTAATTTTTGAGTAAAACGCTTAACTGTTATTGCGCCTGCGGTTTCTGCTAGAAAGGCTAACTCATCTAAATATTCTTTTGATTGAGCTTCGTCCTGCATCTTAGGAATGATACCGACCAGAATTGCGGTTTCTCTTAGTTTAGCTATACTACTTAGTTTGTTTGACAAAGAGCGAGAATTAAATTTTAGTAAGATGAAATAATAAGAAAAACAGTTGACATTTTATTTTAACTGCTCAATATAATTTACAACTGCTTCAATTTGATCAGCGGATAGCACTTCTTTATAAGATTTCATTGCATTTTTTCCATTACTAACTAAGGCAGTTTTTTCATCATGGGAAAAAATATTTTTGAT
>JANNXV010000006.1:0-2814 GCA_031409815.1 Bacteroidota bacterium | reverse complement strand
TAGAAGTCCTTGTTTCCAAAGGTTTTCTATAGATTGTGAAATTTTTTCTCCCGGAACTTTTATTTTATCTCCTACCGAAAGTCCGGTAAGTGTTAATAGCACTCCTTCGTCTAAAAATTGTACGCCACTAACTGTAATACCGCCAATTTCGTATTCAATCGGTTTATCATAATCCAAACCCTCAAACGATTCGCCTAATTGCACCTGTGATTTTGCAAGGAAGGAGAAATTCATCAAAAGGACTAAAAGCAGCGTTACTTTTTTACGCATTATTTTGGACAATTTGCTCAGAAACCAAACCAAATCTGCGTTCGCGTTTTTGAAAATCAACAATAGCTTCGTATAAATTTTCTCTCCTGAAATCAGGCCATAGAGTTGGCGTAAAATATAACTCAGCATAAGCTATTTGCCACAATAAATAATTGCTGATTCGATGTTCACCACTGGTGCGAATCAATAACTCAGGATCACTAAAACCTGCCGTACATAAATGTTGTTCAATCACCTGCTCATTTATCATATCAGGCTCAATTATTCCTTTTTTTACTTTATCAGCAATACGTTTTACTGCATTGGTAATCTCCCATCTTGAAGAGTAACTGAGGGCGAGTACTAATGTCATCTGCGTATTTGCGGCAGTAGCATCAATAGCTGCTTTTAAGTTACGCGACACCCGAGAAGGTAAATTTTCCATGTTGCCTATAATGGCTAACCGGATGTTGTTTTCCATCAGCGTTTTGGTTTCTTTACCAATGGTGGTTACCAGCAATTGCATCAAAGTATCAACCTCTAAGCGAGGTCTATTCCAGTTTTCGGTAGAGAAAGCATAAAGGGTTAGGTATTTTATACCTAATTCAGCAGCACCTTCAACTGTATCGCGCACAGCTGTTACTCCATGTTTGTGTCCGAAGGTGCGTAACTTACCATGCTGTTTTGCCCAACGACCATTGCCATCCATTATAATAGCAATATGTTGTGGAAGGCGCGACTTATCAATTGACTCTTTAAAACTCATTTTTAAAAGGGAGCGCAAATGTAATAATATAATAGGGCAGGTTGAAGGGTGCTTTTTGATTTCCTGATCTCAACATAAGTTCTTCATTAATAACATTTTTGAGCTTTTTAAAGCTAAACCAGCCTACAACGCCAAAGCATCGAATTTGTTTTATGGGAAATGGGAACCACTTTTACTTCGCCTTAAAAATAATAAGCAATTAGGGGACGATTTTTTTACTTTACAATCTAGCCATTCAACTTACCCAAAAAGGACAGAAATATGACTATAATTGCTCGTAATAATAAAATCCATAAAAGAAAGAATGAAAAACAAAATTTTACAACTTTGGAGTGGCCCTCGAAACATTTCTACTGCTTTTATCTATTCCTTTGCACAGCGCAAAAAATTCAACGCTATTTGATGAACCTTTATAGGCAAATTGGTTAAAAATAACTGGCTTATAACTTACCTGACATAAACAAATGCTAAAGTTCTTGGAAAGGATGGGATTAGCGTGATGTTGGAAATGAACTGGGGATTGTAGCGTAAAAACAGCAATTTAAAATATCAGCTTGAAATTTGAGCGTGTTAATTATTTCGTAAAATTATTCAGTTAATAATAATATATGGCATCAAACAATTGTGCACCTGCTGCAGAGCGAAAAAAATTAGGCTTCTTGGATAGCTACCTCACTCTTTGGATATTTTTAGCAATGGCAATTGGTGTTGCTATTGGATATTTTATTCCATCTTCATCAGCTTTTATCAATTCCTTTTCAAGCGGCACTACAAATATTCCGTTGGCTATTGGATTAATATTAATGATGTATCCGCCACTTGCAAAAGTGAAATACGAAAACATGAGTGAAGTATTTAGTGATACGAAAGTGCTTGGGGTATCGCTGTTGCTCAACTGGATTATTGGTCCGATGCTGATGTTTGGTTTGGCGATTACTTTTTTACAAGGCTATCCTGAATATATGGTAGGTTTAATTTTAATTGGCCTTGCAAGATGCATTGCTATGGTTATTGTTTGGAATGAATTGGCTGAAGGCAATCGTGAGTATGCAGCAGGCCTGGTTGCACTTAACAGTGTTTTTCAAGTATTTTTCTTTAGTGTTTATGCTTATGTTTTTATTACGTTATTACCTCCATTGTTCGGCATTAAAAGTTTGGAAGTAAATGTCACTATTGCCGAAATTGCAAAAAGTGTTGGAATCTATTTAGGTATTCCTTTTACTGCAGGATTAATTAGCCGTTACGCACTTATTAAAGCAAAAGGTTCGGATTGGTTTCAAGACAAGTTCATTGCTTTTATCTCTCCAATTACGTTGATTGCTTTGCTTTTTACCATTGTAATCATGTTCAGTTTAAAAGGTGAAATGATTGTACAAATTCCAATGGATGTAATTCGCGTTGCTTTGCCTCTAGTGATCTATTTTGCCATCATGTTTTTTGTGAGTTTTATGCTGGGTAAAAAAATGGGAGTCGATTATTCAAAAAGCACATCCATAGCCTTTACAGCAGCAGGCAACAATTTTGAATTAGCTATTGCAGTTGCCATTGGTGTTTTTGGTATCAACAGCGGACAAGCATTTGTTGGGGTTATTGGCCCACTGGTTGAAGTGCCAGCTTTAATTGCTCTGGTAAATGTTGCGTTCTGGATAAGGCGTAAATATTATTTTAAGAACACTCAAGCCTAAACTCATTGGGATCAGATTGAGGGGTGGGCTTGGGTGCGGTAGGGCAAAATTAAATGTGCTGCAAAAGCGTTGGCTCTTGTGTCGGCTTTGCAGCTCTTTTAATTTTGCGAAGGG
>JANNXV010000005.1:0-32114 GCA_031409815.1 Bacteroidota bacterium | reverse complement strand
ATAATATTCGTTTTTGCAGACTGTCAAGAGGGTCGCTTTATGAAACGATCGATCATTTGATTCTTGCTTTAGATGAAAAATATATTGATGAAACTGTTTTCAACATTCATCAATCAATGTTTGACAATTGTTTGAAAATTTTAAATGGTTATATAGCCTATCTAAAAAGAGCAAAAGAGGAAAAGGCAAAAAACGGAAACAACCTGACAACCCGACAACCCAACAACCCAATAACTAACTCAACACCCCAACAACCTAATAGCTTAACAACCTAATCATGCAAGACATAGAACCCTATTACAACTGGCGTGATTTGTACATCGCAGATGAAGATGAACTTTCTCCATTTTATGGCAGGGTGTATAGCGAATTTGAATATTCCAATACCATTTATAACTACTACATCCATCCACAATGGGATGATATTGGCTCAAGCACATTGTACATTAAAATACTTTTTGCCGATTATGATGCCGGCTTTGCAATTTTAGAATTTTTCGGTGAGTGGAACGATGCCATTAACAATGATATCATGATGCTAAAACGTGATGTCATTGACCAGTTGATTGAAAATGGCATCAAACATTTTATTTTGATTGGTGAAAATGTTTTAAATTTTCATGCGTCTGATGATTGTTATTATCAGGAATGGTTTGATGATGTAGAAGAAGGTTGGCTGGTTGCACTAAATTTTCAGCCGCATGTATTAAGTGAGTTTAATAGAAATAATATTGATTATTTTTTTATTTATGGTGGCGAGTTGAATGAGATGAACTGGCGTTCTTTCAATCCTCCTCAATTGCATAAAAAAATAGAGATGGTAATTAGTCATCGACTTGCATAAGGTTCTCTAGGTTGCAGCAATAATTGTATTGTTTTATTCAAGTCAAATTAACTACAAGCTTTTTCAACAAATTATCGATTGCACAACATTGTAAGAATAACTACAGTGCGATTGATTTTTAAATATTTTTACCCTAACTTTTTGATATGTTTAGATTGTTCCTCATCACTGTAATATCATTCTCGCTATTGTTTAGTGAAGGGCAACAGTTGTCAAAAAGAAAATATACTGAAGGCAAAGCTTCTTATTACGGAAAAGAATTTGAAGGACGTAAAACAGCTAATGGCGAGATATTTTCTAATTATAAATTTACAGCAGCACATCGTAAATATAACTTTGGCACTTACCTGCGAGTGACCAACCTTAAAAATAATTTAAGTGTTACTGTTCGTGTGAATGATAGAGGACCCTTTAACTACACGCGAATTGTTGATTTGTCAGAAAGCGCAGCTCGCAGAGTGGGTTCTTATATGCATGGGCTTGCTACAGTTCGCGTTGAAGAAATGACAATCTTGAAACAGAATAAGGAACTGGACAGCATTTTCACTTGTAGTGATGTGTTGGATTGTCTGGGAAATGAGGAAAAAATTGCTGGTCATTCTTTATCGCTTTATAACAGCACTGATCTTATACACATACTGTATCTCGCTAACGAACTTTATTTGCAGGAAGATGTGGAGAAGGTTTTTATTTTAGGGAATGGGATAGGAGCAAACAGAAAGTATCAGAT
This sequence comes from Bacteroidota bacterium, assembly GCA_031409815.1. Classification (GTDB taxonomy): domain Bacteria; phylum Bacteroidota; class Bacteroidia; order AKYH767-A; family OLB10; genus JANLUX01. The sequence continues at coordinate 30,540 of JANNXV010000005.1, read as the reverse complement.
TGTGATTTCAAATTATGCAACAAAAAAAGAGGCATTGGTAGCTAAAGATTTTTTTGAACGCAAGGGTTTTATGAAAGTAACTGTTTTTAAAAGTTAAAATCTTCAATCAAGAGCTTGCAAACCCTCTTTTCGATGGGGAAAGTAAAATCATCCTCTTTCATTTTAGAAGGATGCAGCCAATAAAATTGTTCGTCAGCTTCTATTAATTCTGACACCGGTTTTCGATTAAAATATTTCTCAGCTATGGTGTCAATGCTCTTCACTAAATAATAAATGCTGATAACTTGTTGCTTGCTATTAAAAGCAGAGGGTAGAAAAAAATCAGTAGTATAAAAATGACTGATGATTTCAATTTCAATATTCAATTCTTCTCTGAACTCGCGCTTTACTGCTTCAATAGTTCCTTCGCCAAATTGCAATCCTCCTCCAGGAAATTTGCGGATGAAAGTGTTGTAACGTTTTTCCTCTGCAATTAAAATTTCTTTTTGTTCATTAATTAATAAACCGTAAACGCGAACATTAAAAATGTGTTCAGGTGGCAAACTCATCCTCGTTTATTTTACAACTGGTATGAACAGGCCTATTTGCATATGTTGAATTATCTTCCGCAGCAAGATATTTTTCTTTAAAATATTCTTCACGCATTTGCTTTGACGTTTTGCGGCTACCATCATGACTCCAGCCAGGTTGTCCAAACAAATAGTGAAGTTTGTGTTTTAACGGAATGGGTTTGGCAATATCTATTAAAATATTTTTCCATTCATGAAAAATTATTGTACTTAAATTCTCATTTTCAATATTTGTGGTTAAACCATACACTACAGGTTCTTCTTCTTCCTGGTAGGTTCCAAACATTCGATCCCAGATAATCAGAAACATACCTAAATTCTTATCTAAGTATTTAGGATTTGAACCATGATGCACCCTATGGTTACTTGGAGTTGCAAAAACTTTGTCCATCCAACCAAGTTTACCTATGGTTTTAGTGTGAATAAAAAATCCCCACATATTGCAAAATGTAAAAGCTATTACAATCTGCATGGAGCTGAATCCTATTAGTGCTAATGGGATATAATACACAAAACGGTATAACGGTTGAAATAATGAGGAACGGATTGCTGTGCTAAAATTAAAATGTGTGGATGAATGATGATTTACATGTACAGCCCAAAAAAATCTAACATGATGATCAATACGATGTAGCCAATAAAACGCAAAATCTTGTAAAACGATAACAGCAATCCAGGAAATTAATGAATAACCGATATTAAACATCGCAAACTGATTGAACCATGTTAAAATAAAAAACACAAAACCTTTCACGCTTAAATCAAGCAAAAAATTAAGTATTCCAATTGAAATGTTGTTAAAGCTGTCTTTGAAATGATAAAGTTCGAGCTGTTCTCGGGTACTTAACCAACTTTCTGTTAGCACAGCAACTATGCCAACAATGGTGAGCCAGAATTCTATGTTATGCATAAATCGTTAATAGTGGAAAAATCGTCACAAATTTATAAAACCTTACTTGATAACATTAGGCCCTAATTAAGATAAATGAAGTGTTTATTACAAGGGAAGATTTTTCAAGATGAAACCTCTTCTTTTTGTTTTCGCTATAATAACCTTGATAAATATTCAAAAGTCATGAAAAAATCAGTATTTCTTTTATTTACTTTCTGCGTGGCACTGTATTCATGCAGTAAAAATGATTCACCTGAAAATTCAACCCCGGCTAGCAATTCGGGCGGTAACTCCAATACCACTAATGTAAGTGCGGTGCCAGCAACTTTCACCCAGAAGGTTTTGCTCGAGATATTTACTGGTGCAGGTCAGCCACAATGCACTGATGGAACAGCAAAGCTTAATGAAATCATGAATGCCAATTCATCAAAAGCGATTGCAGCTTGTGTTCACTATAGTGATGGTATGGAAACTCCCATGTATACTTTTATGGAAACTAATTTTAATAATGGGGTAAGTCCTGCATTTCCATCGGGTATGGTAAATAGAATTCCATCAACGGGAATAACTATTTTGAATCGTACTCAGTGGTTAAGTAATTTTAATTTAAACAAATCTAAAGTTGCAAAATGTGGATTAGCAATCAAATCAACTATTAATGGAACTACTGCAACTATTGAAGCACATGCAGGATTTAATCAAACCATGACAGGTAGCTATAATTTATCCGTTTATTTGATTGAAAATAATGTTACAGGAACAGGTAATCAATATGATCAACGCAATTCATACAACACTGTTTCCGGCCATGCATTTTATCAGGCTGGAGATCCTATCATTGGATTTGAACATAATTGTGTGCTCCGAAAAGTATTGAGTTCAAATTTAGGTGATGGAATTAATGCATCAAACATTACAGCAGGAGGTAAGGATGTTAAGACATATACCACATCGATTGCGGGCTATAAATCAAATGATTTGTACGTAATAGCTTTTGTCAATAAAGTTGGCGCCACTTCTACAACACACGAAATAATGAATGTGCAGCAAGTAAAGTTAGGGAGCACAAAGGATTGGGACTAATAGGGGGTGAAGTTGCATAATGTTTGCACTTTTTATTTTCGAATAGGAGTGCCATCAACCTGCATTTTGTCAGAAAAACACAAATTTTAGTTATTAATTTTTCTTGGTCATGGTAAATTGGAATAAAAAACTCCATGAAAAGAATAATTCTATCATTTACGCTTATTGCCATTTTGTTTGTTGGTTGCAAAAAAGATAATGTTGAGCCTACAGAGGTTCCGATAAACGGAAATAAAACAACGAATTCTCAAGTTGTTGTTCCTTTAACTTTTACACAAAAGTTGCTAATCGAAATGTTTAGTAGCTCTCATTGTGCAACCTGCCCGGATGCAGAAATGAAATTTCGAAATATTGCAGCCGCACATCCTGGTCGAGTTTTCGGTGTTGGTATTCACGATGCTGATGCAATGGAGACCCCTCTTTACAGTTTTATGGATAGTGTTTTTACTGTTCCTTATTATGCTTCAGGCATGCTGAACAGAACCCCATTCGGAGGCACTTTGGTATTGCCCAAAGGAAACTGGAATGCTAACATAAATGCATGCTTAAATAAAACTGCTAAGTGCGGATTGAAAATTAACACAAAGATGGTAGGGAGTTATGCAAATATTGAGGTGTTCGCTGGGTTCAATGCTTCAATGATTGGCGATTATAGATTAACCGTTTATTTGTTTGAAGATAGTGTTTCAGGAACTGGCAGTGGCTACAATCAATCAAACTACTATAATAATACACCGAGCAGTCCATTTTATCAACTTGGTAATCCCATCATTGGTTACAATCATGATTTTGTAAACCGAAAAGTGTTAACGCCAAATTTAGGTGAACCAATTACTGCTGCACAGATTTATGGCAGAGGGTTTGTTAAAAAATCATTTAGTGTAAGTTTGAACGGATACGATTCAAATAATTTATATGTTGTGGCCTTCATAAATAAAGTAACAAGTTCCAATCTCACACATGAAATAATGAATGTGCAGCAAACAAAACTTGGAACGAATCAGAATTTTGATTGAAATACCTGTTGAGCTTGATTAGGATATGAATTACTAATCCTTATTTACCTCAAATAATAAAGGTGCTATAAAAATATTCACCGGCAAGAACAGCCAGCAACTGTTTTCTTGTCGGTGTTTTTTTTGACTCTAAATTTTAAATGAATCGTACTGCAATTGTTAGGTTCATTGTAAGAAAACTGTATAAATAGTCAACATGCAATTATTTTATGCGGCTATCATTGCTAAAACAAAAACAAAAAAATATATACCGATGAAAAAAAATCTATTCTTATTATTCGCTCTTGCAATTGCGTTTGCCTCTTGCACAAAAGAAGAATCAAATGTGGCTCCTGCAAACAATGAAAGTGCTCAGAAAGCAATTGTGCCAATTCTGCAATTTACTAAAAAGGTTTTAGTGGAAGAGTTTGTTGGCTGTTCTTATGGTAATGCGCCATACTCTAGTTACACGTTAAATTCTATTACAACAAATAGCAGTAATCGTGTGTGTGTTGCTTCAATGCATGTTAACGATATTATGCAGCTTGGTAGTAATATGCCTTTGATATCGAGTTTCACAAATTCAAGCACCTTGTCAATACCATGTGCCTTGGTTGATCGCACTGGCAGCTCCGGATCAAGAGTACTTAGCTGGAGTCAGTATAATAGTCGAATTCAGCAGATGCTAAATCAAACTGCACCTTGTGGACTTGCTCTCAATACCAGAATGAATGGCAATATTGTAAATGTGGATGTTAGCACTAAGTTCAATGCATCTTTTGCTCCAACCTGCAACGTAAGTGTTTACATGGTGCATGAAACAGTTAATTCAGCATTAAATTATTATGGTCAGTCAAATGCGTTTAACAGCGTTCCTGGAAACCCATTCTCCGGAAAAGGAAATCCTATATTGCCTTACAATCATCAAAATGTATTGTTTAAGGTAATGAGTAATGCTAATGCTGGCAAAGTCAATACATCAACTCAAGTGATGGGCGGTATTGATATGCAAAAATTTACCTGTGAAATTTCTCCAACTCAAGTGGGCTCTGATTGCTACATCATAGCATTCATTACAAATTCAGTTACTCGCGAAGTATTAAATGTTCAAAAAGTTAAACTAGGAATGAGTCAAACCTGGGATTAAGATACTGTTGTTGTTTATATTTTTTTTAAAGGGCGCTCACACAGGGCGCTCTTTTTATTTTAACAGAATGCAAAGTTCACTGATCATCATTGCTGAGGCACCCCATATTTTATGGTTGTCATATGGAAAATACGGTGCATAAATGGTGTGTCCATCATATCCTTTAAATTCGAAATGATGATTGCCATTATGATTTATGAAAATATTTATTGCTGGTGTTAGCACTTTTTTGACTTCATCAGTGCTTAGTGTGAGTGCCGGCAATGGATCAATAACACCAACGAAAGGATGAACGAGGTAATTGCTTACCGGAATATATAACTCTGAAAGTTGACCAAGTATTTTTATTGTCGAAGGATTTACTCCAACCTCTTCATACGTTTCGCGCAAAGCAACATCAATCAAATTGGCATCATCCATTTCGCGTCTTCCACCCGGAAAACTTATTTGACCTGAGTGTGTACCAATATCCGTTCGTTCAATCATCAATAAATGTGTTTCTTGATTAACGGGAAATAATATAATCATAACACATCCTGTTTTATAGGATGGATTTCGTTCAAGATAAAATGATGTTGGCTTCCGATGTTTTGGTGCAAGTTGTTGTTGTGCCTCAAAGCCTGGCAACGGCTTATTAAAAGCGACCTGAAGTTTTGAAACACATTCAGTAAATTTCATAGATTAGATAATTATGAATATGGTAAATTCAAAATTCTTTATTCAACGTTCGAAATTCAAAATTATATTAGGAGGCTACAGTTTGTCCATTACCAGCTATTTTCAGTGGTTGTTTACGTTCACCAATCTGCTGGCGCCACATGGCATAATACAAACCTTTTAAATCTAGCAACTCATTATGTTGTCCTTGTTCAATGATATGGCCTTTCTCCAAAACATAAATGCGATCAGCATGCATAACGGTTGATAAGCGATGTGCAATTAAAATATTGATGTGATTACGGTTAACCGAAATTTCACGAATAGTATCGGTAATTTCTCCTTCTGTTAATGAATCAAGCGCAGAGGTGGCTTCATCAAATACAAGTAATGATGGTTTGCGTAACAATGCACGCGCAATGGACAAACGTTGTTTTTCTCCACCTGAAACTTTTACTCCTCCTTCACCAATCAAAGTATCTAAACCTTTATCTGCACGATCGAGCAAACTTTGTAAAGCAGCCTTACGCAGCATATCCAGACACATTTCATCTGTTGCATTGGGTGCTACAAACAATAAATTTTCACGAATGGTTCCTGCAAAAAGTTGAGTGTCCTGAGTTACTAAACCAATTTGTGCACGTAACTCATCTAGGTCAACATTGTCTGAAGGAATATTATTGTAAAGAATATTTCCTGTTAAAGGACGATACAATCCAACCAGCAGTTTCACCAAAGTAGTTTTGCCGGAACCTGAAGGACCCACAAATGCAATGGTTTCTCCCATACCGGTGTTAAATGCAATATTGTTTACCGCATTGCTGTTTGCTGTCTGGTGACGAAAAGTAACATCGTCAAACTGAAAGCGGGTGATTGGTCCCAATGCAACGGGTTTTAACGGACGTGGCTCTGGTTTGGTATCTAATATCTCTTGAAAGTTGGCTAATGATACTTCTGTTTCGCGATAAACATTGATGATGTTGCCCATCTCCTGCAAAGGACCAAAAATGAAAAACGAATAAATAAACATCGTGGTAAATTGTCCTACTGTAATTTGATGAGTGAAAATCAAATACATCATCACACCAAGAATAGTAACGCGAAGCAAATTAACGCAGGTGCCCTGTATAAAACTGAGGCTTCGCACGTAACGAACTTTCTTCAATTCTAATTTCAAAATTTTTTGCGTGGTGTTGTTTAGGCGATTGATTTCCTGTTGAGAGAGACCGAGACTTTTTACGAGTTCAATATTTCGGAGCGATTCAGTAGTAGTTCCTGCCAAGGCAGTTGTTTCAGCCACAATAACTTTTTGAACTTTCTTGATATTTTTGCTCAACACAGAACTTAAAATTCCAATAATGGGTATAGCGGAAAAATAGATGGCTCCAATCACCCAATTTACTTTGATTGTATAAATACTTACTACAACAATACCAACAACGGAAACAAAAAGAATATTGATGAATGAAGTCATCAGTCGTTCCACATCAGTGCGTACTTTTTGCAGTTTGCCCAACGTTTCTCCGCTACGCTGATCTTCAAAGACTGAATAAGGCAATTCCAATGAATGACGTATTCCGTCAGAGTAAATCTGCGCTCCCATTTTTTGAATAATCACGTTCAAAGAATAATCCTGAAAATTTTTAGCGATTCGAGATATCATTGCTACACCAACAAGCGCCAGCAAAAATTTACCAACAGTATTCCAGAATACTCCTTTTTCTAAGGAATTAAAATGATTGGCCCGGTCAATCATTTTACCGAGTATCAAAGGATCCATCATCGAGAAAACCTGGTTGATACATGCCAGCAGCAAAGTGATGAGCATCAGTTTCCAGTATTGTTTAAGATAAGAGTAAAGAAGTTTCATAAGAAGTTTTAAAAACGCAGCAAAGTTAGATAAATGCTACCTAAAGGTTTTTCACAGATTGGTGCTGAAAAGTAAAGCGGCACTTTAATATTGTTAACAGCAATATATCTAGCTTTGGTCAATATTAAAATTAAAGATCATGAAACGAATTCACATCCTCTTATTTGCAATCTTATTGCCGTTGTTTGGAATATCTCAACATACTATAACACTAAAATCAGGCGAGAAAATGAATGGTGAGGTAATTTCATTAAAGGATGGTGTGTTAAATTTTTCTTTTAAAGGCAACCCGATGACATTTAAATTGGTTGAGGTAGCTTCTATTTCTTTTGATCAAAGTGCTCCAGTTGAAATTAAATCTACTTCGACAGCAACTCCATCAGGAACAAAGGGTGTGAGTTTTGTGATGAATGGTAGAAAAATGACCAAGCAACCAACCATTTCAAATCTTACGATGGAGAAAGGAATCGTAGTGGTGGATATTACTATCAATAAATATGGTAATGTGGTAAAAGCCGAGCCGGGGGCTGAGGGAACTACAACTACCAGTAATTATCTGCTCACCAAAGCAAAACAAGCTGCCGAGAGCGCTCAATTTGATACGGGACCTACAATGCCATTGCAACAAACAGGTTCGATTACGATTACGTTTTAATGTTTTTAATCGGTTGGTGAGTTTTGGTGTTTAACAAAACCAAAAACTTCTATCACGTCATCTCCAATTCTAAACACAATAGTATAGCCTTTAAAGATCAAGTCTCTTATTTCCTCATTATTAAAATAGATTGATTTTCTAAAGAGATATGGATTTGAAGGAATTTTTTGGATTCTTTTCATCAAATCGTTCTTAAATTTCTTAGCTCTTGAGGGACTGTCGTTCGCAATATATTCAATCTGTTTTCCGAATCTCAAAACAAAAGATTCCTTAAAGACGATTTTCATGTTTTTTAAGGATCAAATTCAGTCTTTCTTCAGTTTCTTCAAACGATAAAAATTCAGCCTTGCCGTCCATTATGTCACGCAACTCTGCTTCAAGATATTTTTGATTTTTTAAAAAAGTATCGTCAGACAAAACCTCTACTTCGTCTTTACTGAATTTATTTAATAAGTCAATCAGCTTATCGTAAATATGGTCGTTAACTTTTAATCGAAGGATGTGCATGTTGTATTGTTTCTACAAATTTATCAAATTGAATCATGTGATTTATTGCTTATCATCATTTTAAATATTGTGACTATTTTTCAGTCATAATTATCTCCTAAAGTCATTCTGTCCTTCAACCTGATTTTTACCTGCCAACATTTCTTGTTTTAAAGCATTATTTTTAACGGGATGATGTTTGATTGACTGAAATAAAAATAACTACTATGGACTTTAATAAATTCACAACCAAATCGCAGGAAGCGGTTCAGCAGGCTCAAACCATTGCTGCAGCAAACGGGCAACAAGCTATTGAAAGCGGCCATTTGATGAAGGCATTGCTAGAAGTAGATGAAAATGTCGTTCCTTTTTTGCTCAAAAAATTAAATGTAAGTGTTCCCCAGTTTCAAAAAGGAGTAGAGGAAATTGTTCAACAGTATCCAAAGGTAAGCGGAGCAACACCTTATTTGGGATCAACGGTTAACGATGTTTTTCAGAAAGCATTGAAGCTGATAAAAGATTTTAAAGATGAGTTTGTTTCTGTTGAGCATTTGCTTTTGGGATTACTTGCAGGAAGGGATAAAACCGCTGAACTTCTTAAAACTTCAGGTGTTAATGAAAAGGAATTACGAACGGCCATTCTCGATTTACGTAAAGGAGAACGTGTGGTCAATCCAAATGCAGAAGAAACTTATAATGCATTAAATAAATATGCGCGCAACTTAAACCAATTGGCACAGGATGGAAAATTGGATCCTGTAATTGGTCGTGATGAAGAGATACGAAGGGTGTTGCAAATTTTAAGTCGAAGAACCAAGAACAATCCTATTTTAATTGGTGAACCCGGTGTTGGTAAAACGGCAATTGCTGAAGGACTTGCGCATCGTATTATCAATGGAGATGTGCCTGAAAATCTTAAATCAAAAACTATTTTTTCATTGGATATGGGTTCGTTGATTGCCGGTGCCAAATACAAAGGTGAATTTGAAGAGCGATTGAAAGCGGTGGTGAAAGAAGTAATTAGCGGTGAAGGAGAAATTGTTTTGTTCATTGATGAAATTCATACACTCGTTGGCGCTGGTGCAGGAGAAGGCGCAATGGATGCAGCAAATATTTTAAAGCCTGCTTTGGCTCGTGGAGAGTTGCGCGCTATTGGTGCAACCACTTTGAATGAGTACCAGAAATACATTGAGAAAGACAAGTCATTAGAAAGACGTTTTCAAAAAGTAATGGTGGAAGAGCCGGATACGCAGGATGCAATTTCTATTCTTCGTGGTTTGAAAGAACGTTATGAAACACATCACAAGGTGCGTATCAAGGACGAAGCAATTATTGCTGCTGTTGAATTATCCGAACGTTATATCGCTGATCGATTCCTTCCCGACAAGGCCATTGATTTGATTGATGAAGCTGCGGCAAAATTGCGTTTAGAAATGGATTCGGTGCCTGAAGAGTTAGATGAAATTCAACGCAGAATTATGCAATTCGAGATTGAGCGTGAAGCCATAAAACGTGAAGGCGATAATAAAAAATTGAAGGAGTTAAGTGAGACAATTGCTAACCTTAATGAGGAACGCAATGCCATTAAAGGACGCTGGGAAACGGAGAAGATGGCAGTTGACAGTATTCAGAATATGAAAGAAGCCATCGAGAATTTTAAACTCGAGGCAGAACAAGCAGAACGTGCAGGTGATTATGGAAGAGTAGCAGAGATCCGTTACGGAAGAATTAAGGATGCCGAAGCAAAACTAGAGGAACTTAAAAATAAATTATATGAGTCGCAGGCAAACAAGGCGATGATTAAGGAAGAGGTAGATAGTGAGGATATCGCTGAAGTGATAAGCCGTTGGACAGGAATTCCTGTAAAGCGCATGTTGCAAAGTGAGCGTGAAAAACTATTGCATCTGGAAGAAGAATTACACAAACGTGTGGTTGGACAAGAAGATGCAATTGCAGCTTTGAGCGATGCAGTACGCAGAAGTCGTGCAGGTTTGCAGGATATGAAACGTCCGATTGGTTCATTCATTTTTTTGGGAACAACAGGTGTTGGTAAAACAGAATTAGCAAAAGCATTGGCTGAATTTTTATTCAATGATGAAAATGCTTTGACACGAATTGATATGAGCGAATACCAGGAACGACATGCAGTGAGTCGCTTAATTGGTGCTCCTCCGGGCTATGTAGGTTATGATGAAGGTGGACAATTAACCGAATCGGTTCGAAGAAGACCATATAGTGTGGTGTTGTTGGATGAAATTGAAAAAGCACATCCTGATGTCTTTAATATTTTATTGCAAGTGTTGGATGATGGCAGACTAACAGACAACAAAGGTCGAACCGCAAATTTCAAAAATACCATCATCATAATGACTTCTAACATTGGCGCTCATATCATTCAGGAAAATACGGAGAAAATGACCGATAAGAATCGAGAAGATGTCTTGGCAAAAACGAAGCGCGAAGTATTTGATGCATTAAAGAAAACCATTCGTCCTGAATTTTTGAATCGTATTGATGAAGTAATCATGTTTACTCCACTTACGCGTGATGAGATACATCAGATTGTGAGTTTGCAATTTAACGACATCGCGAAAATGTTAGCCAAGAACGAAATCAAAATAAGTATTACTGACGAAGCAATTGAATGGCTGAGTCAGTTAGGATATGATCCTCAATTTGGAGCACGACCTTTAAAAAGAGTGATGCAGAAACGTGTATTAAACGAATTATCAAAACAAATACTTGGCGGAACCATCAACAAGGAAGATGTGATTGAAATTGACCTGGATAAAAAACAAAATTTTGTTTTCAGGAATGTGAAGTTGGAGAAAGTGGAGATGAATTAATTATCGCACGGAGTACACAGAGTGCACGAAGAAAACGAAAAGTCAGGCTCCGTGCACTGTGTGTAATCCGTGCGAAACTTTTGAGAAGATTATTTTTTAATTATCGCCTCCCCATTATACTTCACAAACAAATACAAATATGCAGTTCGCGACCAGCGTATAAGTGGCGGCTGACATAAAATCAAAATAACCGCATTGAAAAAAATGAACCAGTAAGGAGAATTGTTTTGCCAACTAAAGCCAAAAATTATCGAGAATAAAACAAAATTAAATCCAGATAAAAGAATGGCTAATGCATAACTAACATAACCCGTTCCAAACCAAAAACCGGTTTCTAGTTCTATCAATTGTCCGCACTTGGGGCAACGTTCGGGCATTGCAAAAAGCATTTTAAAATTGTAGGGATTCTTTACTATGAACAAATGTCCTTTTCTGCATCGTGGACATTTATTTGAAAAAATGCTTACCCATAAATTTGGTTTTTTCATTCTGCAAAGGTAGTTGTTGAGTTGTTGGGTTATTAAGTTGTTGAGTAAGAAAACTTAATAACCTAACAAAGTAACAGCTTAACAACTTAAACTTACTTACTTCTCTTCAACGAAAAACTAAACGTGGTTCCTTTATTGATTTCACTGGTCACGGTGATAGTTTGCTGATGCGCTTCCAAAATATGTTTAACAATGGCAAGTCCTAAACCTGTTCCTCCCTGGTCGCGCGAACGGCTTTTATCAACCCGATAAAAACGTTCGAACAAACGCGGCAGATGACTTTTTTCAATTCCTATTCCATTGTCCTCTACATCAACAATAACTTGCTCGCCAATATATTGATATCGAATCTCAGTTTGTCCATCACGTTTGCCATACTTAATTGAATTTACAATTAGGTTAACGAGTACCTGACGAATTAAATCTTTATCAGCATACACATAGCATTGCTCTCCTTGATCTTTCAAAATCAGTTTTACATTTCGTTCTTTAGCTTGTAACTCCAACGATTCAACAACATCATCGGCCAGATTGCCAATATCAAAAGTGCGCGGTTCAATAATCAAATCGCCTGCTTCCAATCGGGAAATGGATTCGAGGTCGTCCACAATATCAATAAGCCGGTCGATGCTTCTACTTGCTTTTTGAAGATATAACATATTAATATCCCGATCATCAATTCCGCCATCAATCAAAGTATGTACATAACCTTGAGCACTAAATATCGGAGTTTTTAATTCATGCGAAACATTGGTAAGGAATTCTCTGCGATAAGTTTCGACTTGTTTGAGGTGATCAATTTCTTCGCGCGATTCGTTGCTCCATTCAATCAGAATATTATTGATGTGTGTAACAATATTGTCATTGCTTGTACTTAAGTCGTGCAGTGGCTGCGATTGATTTCGTAGTTTAACAATGCTCTTGTAAATACGATCAAAATGTTTCTCAAAATGCTTTTGATAAACAGCAAGCAGAACAAAATAGCTGCAGAGAAAAGTAGCCAAAAGGATGGATAGAATTAATGTAATGCTTAGCGAATCATTAAATAAATAAAGAATCAAACCCACCATTATGCTCACCAACAACGTGATTAGCAAGGCTGCATTAAGAACAATACGTGTTTGACGGGTAAGCATCGTGAAACAAACCTAAAAAAATTGTGTGATAAGTGGAACGGTATTTTTAAAAGTTATTGATCAAATTTATAACCGATTCCTTTAATTGTTTTGATGGATTCGTCTCCCAGTTTTTCGCGAATTTTCCTAACGTGAACATCAATAGTTCGGTCACCTACAATAATGTCGGTGCCCCAAACACGAGCCAAAATATCCTCACGCGTAAAAACTTTTCCGGGCTTCGAAGTAAGTAATGCCAGTAATTCAAATTCTTTTCTTGGAAGCGAAATGGATTCTTCTTTCTTAAAAACGAGATAGCGTTCACGGTCAATCTTCAAATCGCCAACTGTTAATATTTTAACTCCACTGGGTTCTGTAGTTCCATTAATTCTGCGCAACAACGCTTTTACCCTACTGGTAAGAATTCTTGGTTTAATCGGTTTGGTGATATAATCATCAGCCCCCACATCAAAACCGGCAATTTGAGAATACTCTTCGTTTCGGGCTGTTAAAAAAGTGATTACTGTGTTTTTTAAATCAGGTATTTCGCGCAGGTGTCGACAGGCTTCAATACCATCCATCACCGGCATCATAATGTCGAGTATTATTAAATTGGGTTTTTCTTTGCGCGCTATTTCAATCGCTTCTTTGCCGTTTTTGCCTGTAAATACAGTATAACCTTCTTTGCGGAGGTTGTATTCCATAAACTCAAGTATATCCGGTTCATCATCCACCAACAAAATCTTTGCTTCGTTTTCCATCACTTTATATTTCTTTACAAAATTGACCTTACATTGTTACGAAATTGTTAAGCCACTATTATCGGAATCATATCTTATCACAAAGTTAAGCATATCAGCATTCAGAGTATTAACACTTGACTATTGAAAAACTTCGATAATTCAATCATAATCGGATTCATTTCTCCGTTACTTTTACAGTATGAAACACATCCCTTCTTGGATAAAAAATAAATATACTATCAGCATTATCATTTTTTTGGGATGGTTGTTATTTTTCGATCGTAATGATTTTATCTCCCAATATAGCTACCGGCAGGATTTAGAAAAGCTGGAAGCGGATAAGGAGTATTATCAAAAGGAAATTGAGCAGAATAAAAAAGACATGCAGGAACTGATGAGCGACCCGAAGCACCTTGAGAAATTTGCCCGCGAGCGATACCTGATGAAGAGGGATAACGAAGATATTTTTTTAATTGTTTACGATCAGCCAAAGAAGGAGAAGCATTTCTTTTCGGAGTAATTTTTGAAGGAAAAAACTTTGAAATAATCAAAGTGTTTTTCAGGTTTTGATTATCTTAATACTCTGTGTTTTTAAATTTCTCCATTGCACATTACAGAAATACATTCCGTTACTAAGATTAGATAAATCTATTTTTAAAGATGAAGAGGATGCCTTAATTGCTTCTCTGAATACTAAATTTCCAAACAGATTATAAATTTTTAATTCTCCATCCATATTTTTCTCACTGAATTCAAAAGAAAAATTCCCTCCGGAAATACTTGGATAAACATAGAGCAATTCGTTTTTTGCAAAGTATGTTTCAAAACCCGTACACCCTTGTACAATAATACTATCTGTTGCCTCACATCCACTGTTTCTGGTTGCAGTTACCCAATAATTTCCTGGAGAGTTGACAGTTATAGAAGAAGTAGTTGCACTTGTGTTCCAGATAAAAGTATTAAATGCGCTATCTGAATAAATAGTCATAGGGCTTGCTGGACACATAGTTGTATCGTTTCCGATATTGATGTAACTCTGATTTCCAACAATAACTGAGAATGGATTAAAGAATGGTGAGTTTGTATCTCCTCCTAAATAAACAGTATCATGTTGAGCATAAATTGTTCGAATTGCACCTTGGTTACCTATTCCACTGGTGCCATGCCAGCAAGTACTGATTCCAGTATTAATACCTACCTGTGAAATTCGGAAAGTGTTTCCGTTTCCTATCACTGCAGAGTTGCCTCCAATCCATAAAGTATTTCCTTGTGCAAACAAACCATAGTTCTGAAAGTGGCTGCAATAAATGTCTAAACCTGTTACTGCTCCTGAAGCATTAATTTCTGCAATTCCGCGCCTTGATAATCCATTGATTTGATCAAAACTGCCAGTAATGTAAATTTTTCCGTTATAACCCAATACTTGATTAATCCATGGTTGTCCAAAATTGTTATATGGTATATTAAAATTAAAGGAAGTATCCCTGATTCCTGTTTGAATATCGTATCGTTCTAAATAAACTTTGTTAAGTGTATACACATAATATCCACCTATGTAAACATAATTTCCCATTGTTGTCATTGAGTTAGCGTCAACATTGGTGTAATCAGTATGAAATGATGTATCAGGAAGAAGGGTACTACTATCAAATCGTTTAATAACACTGCCCTGTCTTAAATAATAAATGGAGGTTCCTAACTGGCATGTAGGTCCCCATGGGTATAAGGTATCTAATGCAGGTGTATTTAATAATGTTAAGGCTGGCAAGCTATAAACTGCTATGCGGTTTCGTGGCGCACCGGATACACCGGAGAATGAACCGAAGACTATTAATTTATTATTTGCAACTATTATTTTTCCGACATATCCTCCCGTGGGATCAGGATACCAGGGCAATATTGCTCCTGTTATTGCATCAATTGCAGCAACTGAAGCGCGCGTAACAGTGTCAACTAGAGTGAATGAGCCACTGATAAAAACAGTGTTTTGATATCTTGCAATACAACTAACCTGATCATTAACACCTGGCATATTTGCTTGGAGAACTTGCGCATTTGTTTTAATACATAATGTAATGCTCACTATTAGTAAGAGATTTTTAATCATGGTAGTTATAAATTAGTGGTTTAAATATTTTGTTATTGCAATTGCAATATTTAAGCCAATATATTTTTGAGAAAATTTTTTAGTAACAAATTTAACTCTGTTGTAGAGTTCTTTATTTTACCCCTCATACAACCCAAAAACATCCCGCATCACATCTGCAATTTCTCCTAAGGTTGCATAAGCTTCCACGGCTGATAAAATATGCGGCATCAGGTTACTTCCGTCACGTGCACTTTGTTCCAAAGTTTTTAATAGTGCTTGTACTTTTTGGTTATCGCGTTTTGCTTTTAACTTTTTAATTTTATCAATCTGCAGGTTGCGGATGTTGTCATCCACGGTAAAAAGATTTTCAAAAGGAGGTTCGACCACAATAAATTTGTTTAAACCCACAATTACTTTTTCTCCGGTTTCAATTTCCCGCTGATAGGTATAAGCCGAAGCTGCAATTTCATTTTGAATAAATCCGGCTTCAATGGCATTTACTGCCCCACCCATTTCATCAATGCGATGGATATAGTCCCATGCCTTACGTTCTACTTCATTGGTGAGCCACTCCACATAATAACTGCCTCCAAGCGGATCAACAGTTTGCGTAACACCGCTTTCGTGTGCAACAATTTGTTGTGTACGTAATGCAATGCGTGCGGCTTCTTCGGTGGGCAATGCAAGCGCTTCATCGTAACCATTGGAGTGTAATGATTGTGTGCCACCCATTACTGCGGCTAAAGCCTGTATAGTAACACGTGTTATATTATTATGCGGTTGCTGCGCTGTTAAGGTAGACCCACCTGTTTGTGTATGAAACCGTAGCATTTGAGCTCGTGCATCAGTGGCTCCTAACTCTTTTGTGATGGTTGCCCACATTCTTCGCGCAGCACGAAACTTTGCCACTTCTTCAAACAAATTATTGTGGGCATTAAAGAAAAACGACATGCGCTTTGCAAAAACATTTATATCCAACCCTTTTTCAAGCGCTGCTTTTAGATAGGCTTTTCCATCCGCTAAAGTGAATGCCAATTCCTGCACCGCGGTAGCTCCTGCTTCACGGATATGATAACCACTCACCGAAATGGTATTCCACTTTGGTACTTCTTTGCTGCAGTATTCAAAAATATCGGTGATGATACGCATGCTCGGTTTCGGTGGATAGATATAAGTGCCACGTGCTGCGTATTCTTTCAGAATATCATTTTGTATAGTACCCGAAATATTTTTTAAATCAGCTCCCTGTTTTTTTGCAAGGGCAATATACATGCTCAATAAAATACTAGCGGTAGAATTAATCGTCATGGAAGTGGTGATCTTCTGCAACTCAATTCTATCGAATAAAATTTCAATATCACGTAAAGAATCAATCGCCACACCAGCTTTGCCTACTTCACCTTCTGAAAGTGCATGGTCTGAATCATAACCAATCTGAGTAGGTAAATCAAATGCAACCGACAAACCGGTTGTGCCCTGGTTCAATAAATAATGATAGCGCTCGTTGCTTTCTTCTGCAGTGGAAAAACCTGCATACTGCCGCATGGTCCATTGTTTGCCGCGATACATATCAGGTTGGATTCCCCTTGTAAAAGGAAATTCTCCGGCATCTTCTTTAACAGGAACAGGCTCTTTGTAAATGCGGTCTATTTCAATAGCCGAATCGGTGTGGATAGATTTATCTTTAGTAATCATATTTGATTTGCTGATTATTGATGTGCTAATGTGCTGATGACTGGATGTGCAAGTTTAATCAGCACTAACACATTATTAATTAATTAAAACAATTGTGAAACTTCTGCTTTAATGATATTCAATGCTCGTTGTGTAGGAAAGTCTTCCTTCTCCAGCATCATATCAAAAACTTTTTTGCTAAGTTGGTAGGAGGGCGCTTCAGCATCAAGGGATGCTGCTGCCACATTGATTAATCGGGCTACTTCTTCTTTAGCATTGCGGGTGATCACCCATGCCGGTGCAGATACATAAATCTGCTGACTGAAATTATGCTCGAATTCCATTCGCAATTGTTCCAGCAAACGTTGCTGATACTCTTGCACAGTCAATCCGGCTTCATGTTGATTAATGAGCATTACGTTGGGAGATATTCGTTCAAGGTAAAGTGTTAATCGTTCGTAAGCCTGTAATCGCAAAGGCAATAATTCTTTCTGCATCAAAATTTTTGTCTCAATAAGTTTTAGTTTATGCTCTTTCTCAATAAAACTTTTGATCAGCATATAAGCTGTAACAAAAACCAATAGGGAAGGGGCAAGGTAAAATAAGAAATCGATGATGCCTTTTGGAAGTTCCATGGTATATAGATTAAAGGCCCAAAGATAGTAGGAATGAGGCGAAGCCTAAACAATTTTAACCCTCACAATAACTAAATAAATACCTTTGCCCGATTTTATAAAAAAGCCTGTGGATAATTATCTAAGCGAACGTGTTAACCGATTACATGAATCAGCAACTATTGCGATGGCGCGCCTTAGTCGTGAATTGATAGAACAAGGACACAATATCATTAGCCTGAGTTTGGGCGAACCCGATTTCGATACTCCTAAACTGATTAATGATGCAGCCAAAAAAGCTATTGATGATGGCTTTACACATTACCCTCCAATATCCGGTTTTGGTGATTTGCGCAAAGCAATAGCAGAAAAGTTTAAACGAGAAAACAACCTTGACTTTAAACCTGAACAAATAGTGGTTTCAACGGGCGCAAAGCAAAGCATTGCCAATGTGGTGATGTGTGTGATCAATCCAGGTGATGAAGTAATTGTTCCTGCTCCTTATTGGGTAAGCTATTCACAGGTGATTGAGTTGGCAGGTGGTAAGCCGGTTTATATCCAGACAAAAATTGAGAACGATTTTAAACCAACCGCTCAACAAATCAAGGATGCTATCACTCCTAAAACAAAGATGCTGATCTATTCTTCCCCTTGCAACCCTACAGGTTCCATGTTTAGTAAAGAAGAATTAAAAGCTATTGCAGAGGTAATTGCTCCACACCCGCAGATATATATTGTGTCGGACGAAATTTATGAGCACATCCATTTTGAAATGCAACATGAAAGCATTGCACAGTTTGATTTTATTAAAGAACGCGTGATTGTGGTGAACGGAGTGAGCAAAGGATATGCTATGACCGGATGGAGGATTGGTTACATAGGTGCTCCACTTGAGGTGGCCAAAGCCTGCGATAAAATGCAGGGACAGTTTACTTCAGGTGCCAACAGCATTGCACAAAAAGCAGCGCTTGCAGCAGTGAGTTTAGATTGGAAACAATTTGATTTTATGCGCGAAATTTTTTTGAAAAGGCGCGATTTAATGTTGAAACTGCTGCAGGAAATACCGGGATTAAAAATGACCAAGCCACCCGGAGCATTTTATATTTTTCCGGATGTGAGTTATTATTTTGGAAAGAAAAATGGAGGCACCACTGTAAACAATGCGACAGAACTATGTATGTATTTATTGAGTGATGCAAAAGTTTCAGTAGTTACCGGTGAAGCATTTGGCGATAATAACTGCGTGCGATTCAGTTATGCAACGTCTGAAGATTTATTGATGGAAGCTGCGAAGAGGATTAAGGATAGTTTGGCGAGGCTGAAATAAGATTCTCAGAGATAAGTTTTCATTCTCTTTCGAGAATTCAAGCTTATATTTTGATAAATTTAGAAGATTTTATTTCATTTCCGGTTCTTACTCTAATTAAATAAACTCCATTATTTAAACTGTTTGTTTTAATAGAAAAGCCAGAAGATGAGACCACATTATATTCTGAAATTACTAATTGACCAAGTGAATTGAAAATTTCAAAATCAAAAGTAATATTTGCGTCAACATTAATGTAAAGATATTCTGTTACAGGGTTTGGATAAATAATTACTTGATTTGAATTTCCAGAAACTGAATGTATATCCAACACTTCAGTTAATAATCTTCGCCACACTCCTTGATTACGCAATCCAAGATAAATGTAATTATCCTTCACTATAATAGAATTTATTATACCATCTGGCAAATTCGATTTTATATTATTCCAACCGGTACCATTATATGATGAATATATAGTTGAATCATATGTGCCAACGAACAAATAGTCGTTATAAGAATATAAGGTGCTAATATCTTCGTTAAATCCGGTTGCAACAGTAGACCATGTTAATCCGTCAGGAGAACTTAACAGGGAAGAATAAAGTGAAGTATAGAAGTCAGTTGATGTATGAACAATGTTATTGCTTGAACCAAGTATTAGTGAATCTAATGTTAACCAATTGATCCCTAAATTTCCAGAGTAATAAAAGGAATAAGGTCCACCGGACATTGAAGACAGTTCAGAAGCAATTATAACAGAATTTTTTATGTCAATACTAGCAAATCTTGGACCGTTAAGCAGCGTGTCTGCTATTATCGCAGGGTTATGAAATTTATAGAGATTGTTCCACTGAGAAATATAGAAAGTGTCCTGGTAAGAAACAATAGATGTATAATTGGAATTGATAGGTTGTTGAATCCAGTTCAAAGAATCATTGCAATAAAAATTTCCGTAACCCGTGCTTACCATAAGAAACGAACTATTCGAAGAAATTCTTTCTGATTTCAAATGCTCTTGCAGTAAATATTTTTTTAAGCCATTGCTTGTTAGTTCCCAATTATAACCATCAAAGGATCTCCAAACGCCTTTATCTGTGCCTGCATATAAAAAGTTGTTCTTTACTATCATTGAATTTACATCTCGGTAATACAATCCATCATTTGCTTCTACCCAGGTTTGAGCATTATCATCAGAATACCAAATGCCATATTCACTGGTTATTAAAATTCTGCCATTGTTTATATCCATACAATAAGGAGCAATCGTGCTTATTGGAAGACCTGTATTTGATTGAAACCAATTTGCTCCATTATCGATGGTTTTATAGATTCCATTACCCTGACTGCCAGCGATAAGCATTCCGTTGCTGAGATGCGCAATTGATTGAATCCATGGGTTAGCATACATTCCATTGTTAATAATATTCCATGTATATCCATTGTCATTCGATCTTAATACACCCTCATTGCCCGCGCCTATATAAATAGTATCATTCACATTTATCAGTTGTTTTGGGTCCAAAAGTTGAGTTGTAGCCTGAGCTAAAGTCCATTGCAATGTTCCTCTCGAAGCAAATGCAATGGTATCTGAATAATAACATCCCACAAAAATTTTTGAATCAGTAACGAGTATGCTTTTAATTTCAGAAATACTTGTCGGGGGATTAAAATAATATACTGGCAATCCGGCATTAGCACCTAACCATGTTAATCCTTTATCTAAAGAAAAATACAAACCTGTGAACTTACACCCAACAAATAAAGTATCTCCTGCCTGAGCAAAAACGTTAATCCAATCAGAATAATTTGAATTCGCTCCAAGAGTTATCCCTTGGTTAGATGATGACCAAGTTTGACCGAAATCGGTTGATCTGCAAATTCCGCCTCTTCCACCAGTAAATAATATGGAATCATAGGCATACATTGTAAACACATCTATATTAGAAAGTCCATTGTTATGCTTTGTCCAATTTATTTGATTTAATGGGCTTGAGAAAACACCCTGATTAGTGGCAATCCAATAAGTTGAATCTGTGTGAATAATTTCATTTGCCCAAATGCCACGTGGACCTAAGGTTTGTTCCCAACTAGCTTTTGTAAGATTTGGAATAAAGAAAATTATTATAGTTATAAGGAAAAGTGGTAAGAGAGATTTCGTTTTTGGGATCATTGGAATATAAAGATAACAATTTAATTGCTTGATCTTGTTTTCATATTATTCTACCAAGATCAAAATCTCTGTAATCACCTAAAGCCTATTGTTAAATATCATCTCTTTTGAAATTTATCTTGAATAGCTCAATAAATCGACACCCACCTGCTATCTCTCAAACATTTACTTTCGCAGACTCATTTCAAATTAAATAAGTTGAACTTTAAAGAATTCGGTCTTAATCCTAAGCTGTTGGAGGGGATAGATGCCATTGGTTTTGAAAACGCAACACCTGTGCAGGAACAGGTGATACCGATCATTTTAGCAGGAAAGGATTTGATTGCATCCGCGCAAACAGGCACAGGCAAAACGGCTGCATTTCTATTGCCCATCATTCATAAAATTATTACAGATGTGCAGGACGATCATATTCATGCTTTGATTGTTGTTCCAACGCGTGAGCTCGCATTACAGATTGCACAACAATTAGACGGGCTTTCTTATTTTACACCATTGAGTTCTATCGCTATTTATGGTGGAGGAGATGGCAGTTCGTTTGAAACGGAAAAGAAAGCATTGAGTCATGGTGCCGATATTGTAATTTGTACACCGGGAAAAATGTTGAGCCATCTCAATATGGGGTATGTTCAGGTAAAAGAATTAAAGTACCTGATTTTGGATGAAGCTGACCGGATGCTCGACATGGGTTTTAATGAGGACCTCATGCGTATCATTTCATTTCTTCCAAAGAAAAGACAGAATCTATTGTTCTCGGCAACCATGCCACAAAAGATGCGAGCGCTTGCTCGACTGATTTTGCATCAGCCTGCAGAAATAAATATTTCTGTTTCGATGCCTGCTGAAAATGTAACGCAAGAAGCTTTTATTGTTTATGATGCACAAAAAATTCCTTTGGTAAATTATATTCTCAAAGAAAAGAATTTTCCACTGGTGTTGATATTTTGTTCCACAAAGGATAATGTAAAACAACTCACAAGAGAACTAAAGCGTTCAGGTTTTGCAGTAGCCGAAATTCATTCAGACCTCGAACAGGTTGAGCGCGAAAAAGTATTGTCGTCATTCATTAACAGGCGTATTAAAGTATTAGTTGCCACAGATGTACTTTCTCGCGGTATCGACATTCAGGATATTGATATGGTAATTAATTACGATGTTCCTCATGATGGAGAAGATTATATCCATCGCATTGGCCGAACCGCACGAGCTAAGTCAAAGGGTGAAGCCATTACTTTTGTGAACCAAAAAGAACAAAGTAAATTTTTACAGATTGAAAACTTTTTGGGCAGACCGGTTGTTAAATCAGTTGTTCCGGCACAGTTAGGAGAAACACCGGCTTACGATCCAACAGCATTTAAAAAGCAATCGGGCGGACGAAAAAAGTTTGGAAATAAAAACAAAAGAAATAACAATTCCTCGCAAATCAAAAAATCAAATTCTTAAAGTTGTAGTTTACACATGACCATTATCTTATTATTTATTGCGCACCACTATCTTTCATTGTTCAGTCAAACTTTTTTTGATCATCGTTATGCTTCACACCGGGCTTTTACCATGTCAAAATTTTGGGAACGATTTTTTTTCGTTTACACCTATATCGTTCAAGGTTCATCCTACTTGAGTCCACGTGCCTATGCGATTATGCATCGCATGCATCATGCATATACTGATACAGAAAAGGATCCGCACTCACCAAAATATTTTCCCAATGTGTTTGCTTTTATGTGGCATACCAAAAAAATATACGCTGGTATTAATGAAGGGACCTTAGAAACGGAAGAGCGATTTTCAAAAAACTTGCCCGAATGGCCGGCTTTTGAGCGAATTGCTGAATCGTGGTTTTCCAGAGTTATGTGGGTAGTTATTTACACTGCAATCTATGTTACTTATGCAAGTTCACCGTGGCTTTTTCTTTTATTACCATTTACAATTGTTATGGGACCGGTGCATGGAGCAATTATCAATTGGTTTGCTCATAAATATGGCTACAGAAATTTTACTATGGATAACACTGCTCGTAATTTATTGCCTGTTGATGTAATAATGTTAGGCGAATCTTATCACAACGATCATCACAAATATCCATCAGCAATTAATTTTGGTGTGAAGTGGTATGAGATTGATCCGGTGTATTACATTATTGTGTTATTCGAAAAACTGGGGATAGTGAAGCGGACTTCCAATGCTTAACTAATTATCTCAGATTCATAGCAGGAGATTGCTTCGTTCCTCACAATGACGGAAAAATTATTTGCTTAAAAATTCCTTTATAATTTTAAATTCTTTTTCCGGTTCTTCAACCTGCGGATTGTGACCTGATTTTTCAAACATCACAAATTGCGCCTGTGGGCAATATTTCTTGTATTGCACTGCATAAGTTGGAACTGATACACGATCATATCTTCCTGCGATAATTAAAATAGGCATAGTTAAATCTTTCAGTTGTTTACGATAATCAACTTTTGCCACATCACTTCCAATAATAAAATCACCATCATCGCCCACCAACTGATAGTAGAGTTCGGTGTTAAAGGAATTGGGATAGGAAGAGTCAATGCTTTTTAGAAACTTATCAGGATTGTAAGCATACAAGAAACCATATGGAACTTCTCCATAGATTTTCATGTGCTCAGGGTCGTTGCTATGTGCTCCATTTGAACGTGCAGCCATCAGTCGCTCCCATACTTCCGGATAATTTGTTTTTATTTCGTGATTGCTATTGTCATCATTTGCTTGCCACATTTCGCCACTAAAAAAACTGTTTGCAATAATTAAATGTTTTACTTGCTTCGGATATTTAATTGCATATTGTTGTGCTACCAAACCGCCATAAGAGTGACCCAAAATATTTATCTTTTCATAGCCCAAAGCTTTTCTTAAACCTTCAATGTCTTCTACATCGCGACTAATGCTATAGTTTGCAGGGTCTTTGGCTACATCTGATTTGCCACGACCATAGTTGTCGATATAAACAATTGTGCAGCTATCTTTTAATCCGGCAAAACTATGCATGCCAACATGTGCACCTCCGGGTCCACCTGAAATTAAAAATAATGGATCGCCTTTGCCTTCTGTTTCAATCCAGAGATTGGCTCCGTTTACTTTTACATATTTCCCGTCAGGATGTTTGAATTTGGTTTCTTGAGCTGAGGATTCTATTATGGAAATAAAATAGATAGTCATTAGCAGTGTTAATATTCTCATAAGAGTTGAATTAGGGTGGTAAAATTATTAGGTTAATTGACAAATACCTTTAAAATGAAAGAAAGTAGACTTTATTCAAAAAAAAATTTAGGCGAACTGTTGCCAACGGAAAAATTGTCATTGATACAACAGTATTAGTGAATCATAAATCTGATTACGTTTTGGCCCTCATCGGAACAAATTCTCATATAGTATAAACCTTTTGCAATTGATTTTAATTTTTTTACTTCGTTAAGCTCACCCGGCTTGCAAAACCGATCAAAAACATGCAATACGCAATTGCCCGATCCATCATACATATCGGCTTTCATTTGTAAAGGTTTTTCGAGACTAATATTAATGTGGAGTTTGGATTCTTCTTCATCCCAATGCACATTTGTTGGATTGTTCATCTTTTGCAATTGTTAATTATTCAATACTTCAAAGGTTAAATATTTAGTAAAACAATCTTATGCGAAATGTTAGGCTTAAATATGATTTAAGTCAGTAGTATTTTATTGAAAAGTGGTTAGAATTTTAACTTAACTATTTCCAGATTTTGAGTTTAAGTTTTAATTTGTTTTGTTGCAAAAGCGTGCGCCAATCAATAAAAAGCAAAGCACTGATAAGCAATAATCCAACTATTAACCCTGTTATGGATTCCCAACCAATGGTTCCGCTTAAAATTTCAGGAGCGTTTTTTGCAGCATACTCGCCCATCAAAACTGCAATGGTGTCGCTGGTGAATTTGCCAACAAAAAATGCAGGAATGATATGAATCGGTTTCATCTTTGCCATGCCTGCCGCAATAAAAAGTGGTGTGGTTGGCAATGGTAGTAATGAGTAAGCAATGATGGATAGTTGACTTTTCCAGCCTTTTTCTTTCATCCTGTTTCCAAGGTATTGCACATCCTCATTTTTAGAAGGTTTAAAAATGTTTTTTGCAAGTTTTGGGATATAAAGAGTTAATAGATAGCGACCAATGATTGAACCAATCACACCAATAACGATAACATACCAAATGTTTAGGTCATATTTTATTTGAAAAAATATCATCACCGTAAATGCCGGAGGTAAAGGCAAAGCAACTACATCTACTAATAGCGCTCCAACAAAAACTAAAACGTATTGCCACCACATAATTTATTTAGGATATTAAGTAATTAATGAAAGAAGGATTTTTAGCCACATTGAAGAACAAATTAGTCTTGATTTTAGTGTTTAAAATACTTTAAAGATAGAATCAAGGGTCCACTAATATAGAACACTTCAAGTTATTTTATTAATGATATAGTGGCTTAAAGCGGAATAGTGAACAATGGGATATTTATGCGGTTGGCCAAATGCTCAGTATGATGCTTGCTAAAAATTCTTGAAATTAGCGAATGATGCTGAGGTAACATTACCAGCAAATCAATCTTATTAGTTTCGATAAACTGGTTGATGGCAACATTCGTATCATCATGTTCAAGAAAATGAATTTTGAAATTGATGCCAACAAAAGGTTCAGAAACATTGTCTGAAATTTGATCTTTATCATAAATCTCATGCGAAGGATTTACGTTAACAATATGCACTTCAGCATTAAAATGCTGAATCATTTCTTTTAGCAACAATATGCTTCTCGAATCATTAATTTTGGTTCCATCTGTAGCGATCAAGATATTTTTTGGTGCTTTAAAGGGGACGTTGTCTGGAATTATGAGAGTAGGTTTTTCTGCAGCATTAATAACTGCTGTTGTAACCGTTCCAAATAATGCTTTCTGGATTTTTGCACCACCACGCATTCCCATTACAATCAAATCGGCATTAACAAAAATGGCTGCTTGATTTATTTCTTTGCTGCTAGCTCCGTTGCGACTGATGCATTCAATATCGATTGCATAATTTATTTTATTTAATAGAAATTCTTTTTCTTTTTTTAATTGAGAATCGGTGTCAGATTTTAATTCGTCAGGAGTTATAATTATTTCTATGGGTAATGGTGGTAGCGGACTAGGTATATTGTAAACATTTAGCAAAGTAATTTTAGCATTAAATTTTTTTGCAAGTTCCATTGCATACAATCCTGCATTAATTGCGTTGGCTGAAAAATCTGTCGGTAAAAGAATTTGTTTCATTCTGGTTTTATAGATTTAATTAACAAAGTTATTTGTTGCATTCGATTCGAAGTATGATTTATATCATCATTGTTTAAATTGCAAACTGGATATTGTACCTATTTTGATTGAATTATTATTGATTCCTGTTTGTGGTTTTTAATTGCAATGTTTTTAGTGGAAATGCACTGGGTTTTTTCAAGCGATACTTAACAAATGTTAAAGCGGCATCTGTATAAAACAAACGTAAATTTTAATAGAAATCTTTATTACCGATAATCTCAACCTTATCGCCAACATATATCCACTTGCCAATTTCAGTTTTAGGAATACAACAATCAACTGACAGGAAATAGAAGTGCCCATGCTCTTTCAAAGTTGAGAATGAAGGTAAAGTAGCTGATCTATGCTTGGCAAAAGTTTTCGGGAAAGCACGTAATACTTCGCCAGTTTCAGGGTTGCGTGTTGGTACTACACAACGTGCTCTAGGACTCATACCGAACAAAGTTACATTGCCAATCCTGAATTCTATTGCACTTCCATTCTTTGTAAATAATTGATCTTCCCAAAAGGCCGGCACATTTTCAATTTCAAAAGTAGCCCGAAATCTTTTTCTTGTTTCTGCCATTTCCATATTGTTAAACCAAGTGGAAACGGTTTTTAAACTGGAAGTTGAAAGTACAGTTACTCCACTAATATCCGGTATGTCCAAAAATCGTCCATTGGCATTTTGTAGAAACATTGTACGAATACCGAAATAATCAGAAAAGTAATTTTCAATTAACTTTTTTTCTTTTTTTAAATGAAATTTATTCCAAATGTTGTCACCTCGTTGTCGTATTGAAATAGTTTCATTTTTAAAATCAAAATCTGTGCGCAAGCTATGAACCTTATTATTAGACTTGCCGATAATAAAATTCCCGTTTTCATCAATAATGGCATATTCCCTGTCGTGCAATAAACATCCGCCTTCGGTTACCATTGCTTTTTTCAAACTAATACCATCCAACGATTTTACCGGAAAAATGCTAATGCAACTTAACAATGGTTTCATTTTAATTTTAAGTCGAATAAATAGAAATAGTATCAGTCAAGTTTTCTTAAAAGAAGGAATGACCACTTTAAGCGATCATTTCTTTTTTTGCTGAACAATATTAGTCCGCTTTGTTTTTAAGCAACATTAATTGTCCAAGATGATAAGCAAGGTGCTCTGTTCGGCTGATTAATACATTCAGTTTGTTGCGGTGTGGTTCTCTTGCAAAGTCTTCGACTGAAACAGCAGTGTGCCGTTCGAACCATTCTTCAGATTTCATTTTGTCAAAACATGATGAAAGCTTTTGATTGGAATCCTTCCATATTTTTTTGATGGATGGAATTGACATGGCATCCACCTCTGCACTATCAGGATTTGTAATAAATGTAGGATCGAGTTGTGAAAAATTTCTTTCACCCAAACCTAAAAGTTTTAGCATCTGGTCATTAACGCATGCAAGGTGCCCTGCAAGATAAGCTGCCCTGTTTTTGCCCGGTGCAATAGGTTGCAACATTTGTTCATAAGTAAAACTATCAAACAATGTATCTGTTCTTTTAACTTGACTATTCCATGCTGAACGCACCATGAAAACAATTAGTTCCTGTTGATTCATATTTTTATTTAGTGTTTAATTATTTTTAAGAAGCTGAAATTAATCCAGAAAAGTTGAAGGAGTTATACTACCAAACTCAAACTGCATTTCGTTGAGCTTGCGGTAAAGTCCATTTTGGTTCATCAGCTCATTATGTGTTCCGCTTTCGCTTACAATCCCTTTATCAATCAAAATAATTTTATCTGCATTTCGAATGGTAGATAGCCGGTGAGCAATCACAAATGAAGTACGACCTTTCATCAAATTTTCTAAAGCTTCCTGCACCAATTGTTCGCTCTCACTGTCGAGGGATGAAGTAGCTTCATCCAGAATTAAAATCGCAGGGTCTTTTAAAATTGCGCGCGCAATGGCAATACGTTGACGTTGACCTCCACTCAATTTGATGCCACGTTCACCAACAATGGTCTCGTACTGTTCAGGGAAACGTTCAACAAACTCATGTGCATTAGCTTTTTTAGCTGCAGCTATTATTTCTTCATCACTAGCACCGCTTTTTCCGTAAGCAATATTTTCTTTTATACTTCCGCCAAATAGAATTACATCTTGTGGAACGAAAGCCATTTGCATACGCAATTGCGAAAGTGGAAAAGTTGTTGCCATGCGGCCGTCAAAAAGTATGGTTCCGCTATCAGGTTCATAAAATTTAAGTAGTAATGATGCTATGGTACTTTTACCGGCTCCACTTGGTCCCACAATAGCAATCTGTTCACCATTGTTAGCCGTAAGCGAAACATCTTTTAAAACCACAACGTCCTTGCGACTTGGATAACTGAATGCAATATTTTCAAATCGAACATTGCCCTTCAATTGGTATTTAGGTTCAACAACGGTTTGTTTTAATTCAACAGATTCACCATCACTTCTTAAAATTTCCCGAATACTTTGTGTGGCACCTAATATTTTTTGCATTTGACTAAACATATCGGCAAAACCGGCAAAGGTGCCACCCACAAACATTGAAAAAATAACAAACATGGTTAATGAGCCCATCGTTAATTCACCCGTTTGAATCATGCCTGCACCATACCACATAACAAAAGCAATAGTACCAAATACACTAAAAATCATAAATGAAATAAACGCACCTCGATAGCGAGCATTGCTGATAGCTGTGTTAACAACGGCATAAACACTTTTCACATATCGGTTGATTTCATAAAACTCGCTGGTGAATGCTTTTACAACAGAGATCCCCTGAAAGGTTTCCTGCACAATGGTGCCGCTTTCTGCCAATTGATCTTGTGCTTTTCGGGCCATTTTTCGAATACGCATTCCGAATAATACGGCCAGCACCGCTATAACAGGAACAACAGCCAGCATCACTAAAGCTAATTCGCTGCTAATCCAAAAGATAAACGCAAGTCCAATAATTAAAGTAAAAATGCCACGCAAAAATTCTGCAAGAGTAAACGAAACAGCATCCTGTATCTGCGATAAATCAGCAGAAATACGATTGCTCAGTTCGCCTACTCTTTTCTCGGTAAAGAAACTCATTGGCATACTGAGCAATTTGCTATAAACATCTTTGCGCATATCAGCCAATGATTTTTCGCCAACCTCGGTGAGTAAATACACACGCATAAAGGAGAAAATAGTTTGAATGCCTAGCTGAGCAAAAATTAGAAGCAGTGTGGTGTTTAAACTCCAATGAATATCTTTTAAACCGAATCCGAATTGTGAACCAAGGCTACTCCCCATGCCCGGCAAACTGGATCCGGGTGAAGCCGCATCTATCATCTTGCCAAGGAAGAGTGGAAACAAACTGGTGGTGAAAGCGGAGAGTGCAATAAAAACCAGACTTAGAATAAACTTTCCTCTATAGGGTTTTAAATAGGTAAATAGTATAAGTGCCTGTCGTAAACTCTCTTTCGAAATTTTTACTTTCACAGGCTCCTCTTTTTGTTTTCCATTACTTGTATAACTGTTTCTACCACCTGCCATTTTAATGCTATAATTATTTTGAGTGCAAAGTAAAGTGTTTGTAGCTTGAATCTAGAATGACGAATCAGGTCAAATTATATTGTTTTGATTGGTTGGAGTTCCTGCTTTTTTCGAGGATGTATTTTAATTCACTGTTGTCCGATAAAAGAATATAAAAGAGCCGTTTGAAAGGATTCATTCGGCTCTTTACCGTATTTTGGTTTTTGCAAGACTAAAACACGATGGATAAAAGTAATTATTTCTTTGGACAATCGGTTCTCGGACAGCTG
>JANNXV010000004.1:0-2495 GCA_031409815.1 Bacteroidota bacterium | reverse complement strand
TCTTCGCTCGGACTTCGCTCTTATCTTTTCTGATTCTAAAACTGTCTTCCATCATTTGTACAGCACTCAACTCTTTGTATATATATTATGTGTACATTGAGTTGTTTCAAGACACACACGAAGAAGGGATTAAAGAAGTTTGTTTAAATTGGGATTGCTTGTACGTCTGTTTGAATACCACCAAAAGTAAGTAGAAAGTAGGTAGGTTGGAGTACGGAACAAAGCCCAATTTAAACAAATTGCATTTAATCTTATGTTATGCGCTTTGCTGTTGTTCTTTCATCGGTAGAGAGGTTGGAGTTCGTAGGTAGCCCTCGCGGATTAACAGGTGGGTGGCTTGCGCTCTTTATTGCAAGCCGTGTAATTGGTTTTATAGTAGTAGGGTGTTCGTGGGCTTGCAATAAGGAGTGAAAGAAGCGTGGTTTTTTGCAATTATGGATTACATGAAAATAAAAGCTAATTAATGTTTTGATAGCACTATCGTAATTGATTGTTAATAATAAAAAGTTACCTTCACAGAATTAATTTCAATTATATTACATAAATAAAAATCAAACACCATGAAATTAACTAAACATTTAAATCGCAGACACTCGTTATTAACGAGTGTAACTATTGCATTTGTTCTGTGTATCACATGCTTAACATTTAAAGCGAGTGCACAGAATATAATCGCAGCAACCGACCCGACTATCACTACTGGTTTTCCTTCGATGTCAGGTACACCTGTTCCAACTCATTTGAGTTGTGATGGTTTAAAATACAACAGTACAAGAACCATGAAAGTATTTGCATGGGACGGAAGAAATCAAGGATGGGCTTATGATGACGGTAGTGAAGTAATTAATATGCCTTTGTATGTTCATTCTACCACTAATGCAGTTTATCATCCTGAAATTGCTTTAATATATAATTCAATTAGCACTTGCATCTTTGCATTGATAGTTTATGAAGATGTAACCAGTGGTACGGGTTCATATTATGAAGCTTATGCTTGGAGCGGAACTGCTTTTCCTACTACTCCAACTAATAGTGGTAGTATAGCTACAGTTCTTTCAAGCAGTGTTGTAATCAACAATGCCGGAGATGAATATGGTCATTTTGCAATTGTATATGATAATGGAACTTCTACAGGTACTTCTATTGGTCAGCTTTCTGGCTATATTGATAATAGTTGCCAATTCACATTAGGAACACCAGGTACAATTACCTACAATTCAAATACGATGACACAACCAGATGTTGACATTACTTTTGGTAATTATAGTGCGCCTAAAGATGCTGATGTGTTTCTTGCTTTTATAACCAGTCCAGATAATAAAATTGTTGCCGCATCTATACCTTTCGGAAGTCTCTTGGCTGGTGGTGCTTATGACATTGTTACTAACCATAACGAAATAGGCTCGGTTAAAAACTCTTGTGCTGTGGACCATCCTTCTATCTCTGTTAATGATGGATATGCTGCTTATCTCTATAGTTATACTACACATGCGGCAGTATCTTATCAGGAAGATTGCCATGGTGCTCAATCCATTTATTTATTTGGTGTAACTCCGGGTGGTGCAACAGTTTCTCCAGTAGTTTTAAATCAAACAGTTTCTACAGTTGCAACCAATCAACATCCGACTGTAGTTGCAGAGCCTATTGAAGTTTATACTGTTACTGCATGGGATTTTGATGCTATGGGTGCGTCAGCATATAATTCTTTAGGATTTTACATTGAAGGTCTTGCGCATGGTGCAACTTATGATATTTCAACCAATACTTATGACCGCACTGTAACCGGAGATATGCAAGTGCAAACAAGTATTGGTGCTGGCGGAACTGGCTTTCGTAATACAACAGTCACTACTATATCTGGTTTTGACCAAGCAAGTTTGCTTTACTTTTATTATGATGATGCATCAGGGGCAAAAAATTTAGAATATAAAGTTCGTCCTTATTATAATACTGCGCTTAGGAAAGCGAATAAAGAACTTTTAAAAGCTGGGATTTATCCAAATCCTGCAACTTCACGCGTTACTTTAACTGATGCTGATGAAATAACATCCGCTCAATTATCAGATGCAACAGGACGATTAATACTATCTGCTTCAGGAAACAATCAGCAAATTGAAAACATTTTAAATAAGAAACTAATTGCTTTTGATAGCGGATTATATTTTCTTAAGTTAACCAATACTGATGGTTTGATAGGTACAATAAAATTTATCAAACAATAGGATGCTTAGTGTTATTAAAACATGCTTGCTGTTTACAGCAAGCATGTTTATTTATTTTACTTCATCTTCCCAAACTGTTTATAAATTATGGGATAATGTTATTCAAGCCAATTCTTACGATGGACGGTATTTGCAAATGGAGAGAATAAATGATAATAGATTAATATTGTTATGCCTTACAGGTTCAGATTCAGGGTATGATAAAACAATGAACCTTTTTCAAGGGGGATTAGAACCTTGGGTAATGATGATTGATGGCAACGGAATTAAATT
>JANNXV010000003.1:0-8026 GCA_031409815.1 Bacteroidota bacterium | reverse complement strand
GAGATGCTTCGTACCTCAGCATGACAAGGCAAAGTATAATTGTTTACTAATTTTCATCATCACCCGATTTCATATTAAAAATACTACCCACAAGGTCACTAAACTTAACTGCTGTTTCAATTTTCCTTTTGCTGATCTGAGAAAACTCAGCCAATCCATGCAAAACAAATTCCATCATTAGGGTTAATTCTTTAGCGTCATTTGTTTTAAAATAACTTTTTACCAAGTCTGACAAACCATTTACTTTACGCAATGATTGCTCATATTCTAATTGAGTACCACCGGTAAACAAATCCAATTCATTGCCTTCACTAAACCAACTGATTACATCTGTGTAAGGGTTTTTGTTTTTTGACTTTTTCATTTTCTCCGGATCAGGAAAATGTTTTAGAAACTCAACACGAATTGCTTTGCCTATTAAAGTAAAGGCAACATTAGAAATTCCTTCCAGTTCTCCTTCATAAACCAGTTCAACTTTGCCGGTAATGGAAGGAACGATTCCATAAAAATCAGAAATATGCGCTACCGCTGATGTTTCATTATTAATCAACATTCTACGTTGTACCACACTGAATAAATTTTCATAAGCTGAAATAGTCAAGCGTGCAGATACTCCACTTTTCTGATCTATGTATTCACTCTTGCGCGCTTCAAAAGCAATTTGTTCAATTAATCTAGATAATAGTGGCGCAATGGTGATGGCTTTTCGCTGATCGTCAGCTATACCTGCTTCCTGCAATGTTATGGCTGAAGATGTTTCAATAGTTTTTGGATAATGGGTGAGGATTTGACTTCCAATGCGATCTTTCAATGGTGTAACTATTGAACCGCGATTGGTATAATCTTCGGGATTTGCAGTAAATACAAATTCAATATCCAAAGGCAATCGCAATTTAAATCCTCGTATTTGAATATCTCCTTCCTGCAAAATATTAAACAATGCAACCTGAATGCGTGCCTGTAAATCGGGCAATTCGTTTATCACAAAAATGCAGCGATGACTACGCGGAATCAGACCATAATGAATTACACGTTCATCAGCATACGACAATTTCATCGCGGCAGCTTTTATGGGATCCAGATCTCCAATCAAATCAGCAACCGATACATCAGGGGTTGCTAATTTTTCTGTGTAACGATCATTGCGATGCATCCATGTAATGGGAGTAGCGTCACCCAGCTCAACTAACTTGTCAACTCCATATCGCGAAAGCGGCTGCATTGGATCATCGTTCAATTCGCTACCTGCAATAACAGGTACATACTCATCCAGCAAATGAATCATCAATCGGCTCAACCGTGTTTTGGCTTGTCCGCGCAAGCCAAGCAAAATAATATTGTGCTGTGAAAGAATTGCGGTTTGTAACTGTGGAATAACAGTTTCTTCATACCCTTTTATTTCAGCAAATAATGGCGAACCATTTTTTAAAGCGTCAATTAAATTGTTGCGCAATTCATGCTTTATACTTCTTGGTTGGTAACCGCTTTTCTTTAATTCCCCTAATGTTTTTATTTTTTGTTTTTCCATTTTCAAATCATCAAATATTCAAATTCATCTAACTGTTTTTCTTCTATTTCTAATATAATCTTCAAACATAAATTCTCCCAAACCATTTAGTGAACTATAAAACGCACGTCCATTATTAATTTTTGTAAAGTCGCGCACAAACGCTTGCAGGTAAGGATCACGTGCAATCATAAATGTGGTGATGGGGATATTTAATCGTTTCGCCTGTCCTGCTAGATTCAGTACGTTATTAATTATTTTTTTATCCAAACCAAAACTGTTTTTATAATAACGAGCTCCTTCTTTAATGCAAGAGGGTTTGCCATCGGTGATCATAAAAATTTGCTTGTTGGGAGTTTTTCTTCTTCTTAATAGATCCATCGCCAATTCCAATCCTGCCGATGTGTTAGTATGAAAAGGACCGACTTGTAAATAAGGCAAATCCTTTAGCTCAATTGGGTATGCATCATCGCCAAACACTACAATGTCCAACATATCTTTTGGATAGCGTGTGCGAATTAACTCAGCCAGTGCCATTGCGGTTTTCTTGGCTGGAGTGATTCGATCTTCACCATACAAAATCATGCTGTGCGAAATATCTATCATCAGCACCGTTGCGTTAAATGTTTTGAATTCACGCTCCTGCACTTCCAGGTCATCCTCGTTCATTTCAAAATGATCAATGCCATGATTGATTTGTGCATTACGAATGGAATCGGTAAGATTAATCTGATCCATCGTATCACCAAACTGAAACGGACGTAAGTCGGCACTCATCTCATCACCTTGTCCGGTTTTAAAAGTTTTGTGCGATCCCTTGCCTGATTTACGCAGCTTACCAAAAATTTCTTCGAGTGATTTCTGACGAATGGTTTGTTCTGTTTTTGGGGTGATTGAAAAATTTTGATTCTCGTCTTCTTTCAAGTAACCATTCTTTTTTAAGTCTTCAATAAAATCACCCATTCCATAATCATTGGTCGAAATATTGTGCTGGCGATCTAATTCTGTGAGCCAACTCAACGCTTCATTTGCATCTCCTGCTGTATATTGCAGTAACTCAGTAAAAAGACTCATCATCTTAGCATAAGTGCTTCCTTCTTCAGGAGGTGTAAATTTTGTAAAACGTAAGCCTAACATAATCGTATTTGAAACCTTATTAATCTATAACATAAAGATAGACCTAAAGTTTTAGCTGGCTTAAATTAACGGTGAATAACTTATGAAGTATTCTGATTTGGAGAGAAATAGCTTTTATTACCTTTACAGCAAATATCTGTAATGAGTTTCCTGATACGCATTTTTACTACTACACTCGCAATTTTGCTGGTGGCTAAACTGTTGCCTGGTGTTTCGGTAAATAGTGTAACCACTGCTATTATTCTGGCTTTGGCACTTGCAGTGTTAAATGTTTTTGTGAAACCGGTTTTAATTTTGTTAACTCTGCCGATTACAATATTTACGTTGGGCTTGTTTTTATTAGTTATAAATGCATTGATGATTTTAATTGCTTCCAATTTGGTTGATGGTTTCAAAGTAAATGGTTTTTGGTCAGCTTTGCTTTTCAGTATTGTACTTTCATTTGTAGTTTCGTTATTTGATCGGATTAATGAGAGGCAGGAATCAAATCGTAACAATGAATTTTGACAGAGCTACGTAATAGTTGTATTATTACCGCTGACAAATATTTTTAAACTCACAATAAACACACCGTTGAATATCTGCTGTTTTTGTAAATGTTTCTTGTGTATTAAAAATTTGTTGGATGAGTATTGTTAATTTTTCGGTAAAAGCATTTAGTAAGGTAGCATCAATAACAGCGTTGTTTATAAAATCAATTCCCTGGGTTGTTTTTTGCAAAGGGAAAATGCCCACTTTAATTTGAGCTGCAGGATTTTTTTTCTGCCAGATAAAAGCATAAAGTAATAATTGAAAGGCGGCTTTGTAGTTATTGTCGGAATAAATTTTTTCAATCAATTCTTTGTTCGAAATTCTATAAGCACCGGTTTTGTAATCAATTATGCGAACAATTCCCTGCTGTTCATCCACACGATCGAAAAAGCCACGTAGTTTAATTTCTCCAATACCGGGAATTGACAAAGTGGTAAATTGTTCTTTCTCTAAATCTATCAGGAGGAAAGGAACATCTTTTTCATCAGCCCGCAAAACTTGTTTTACTAGTTCTTTAATAATCTGCAAAAGCAGATAATCGTTACCACCCGTTACCTTCCGCTTAAATTCTAGTTCTAAAGCTTTCTCAACCGTATCATTAATTTTTACCTCAAACGCTTTCAGTAAGTCTTTATCTAAAACGGTATGTTCAGCGTAAAGCAACTGCATACTTTTGTGAAAAATTTTTCCGAACACATCAGGGCTCAATTCTGTTTTATCTTCTTCGGGTTCTTTAATTCCTGCTATTTGCTTGTAATAAAATTTTAGTGAGCATTGCAAATAATCATTCAATGCTGAAGCTGAAAATCCTTTCGAATCGTCACCTTCATGCTGCAAATATTTATTACGCATCGTTGCAATTATATCTTCGGTTTTAGTAATAGCGATAGAAGATTCCTTAATTGCCTGCACGGGAACATTTACCTGCTGAAAATGCACACGCACATTTCCTTTCGTTTTTGCAGCTGCTTCCTGTGCAAGTTGCAACAAGTAACGGCTCTTCTCGCCACCTGTGGAACTTTTTACTTCGGTATTATAAATCAAATGAACTTGTTTTGCTCGTTGTAACAGCCGGTAAAAGTGATAAGCATACACAGCATCCTGGTCGTCCTGAACTGGTAAACCAAAACTTTTGCGCAACGAATAGGGTATATAGGATTTGCCACGTGCAGAAGACGGAAGATTATCCTCATTTACTGAAAGAATATACACGCGTTCAAAATCCAACACACGCGTTTCCAGAAATCCCATTATTTGTACACCACTTATTGGCTCGCCTGTGAATGGGATTTTTAAAGTGCGAAGTTGATCGCTAACTAAACTGATCAACAAAGCAAGATTTAGTTCTTTAATATAAGGTTGAATGTGCTGATCAATTTTCTCCAATTCGTTTATTACAAAATCCAACACCTGTTGATTGAATTCATCCGATTGTTTTTTTCTTAATAATGTTGTAATGCGAATAAGTGAAGTAAAAAGTGACTCATGTTGCAAAATGGGTTTGAAGCATTCATTTAATAAATCATCATTTGTTTTTAATGAAGCATTAGATAAGTAGGCACTGTTGGAGTGGGTGATCAAATTAAGCAAATCATCAGATACATGATTTACCATTAAAGGATGTTGTATAAACAGCGCCAGTTGGCTGCTCACGAATGCAATTTTGTTTTCTTTTTTATCGGCTGAATGATGCAATTGCAAAAACAAAATGAGCAGTGAATAAATGTTGCTTTGCTTAACAGGATAGCCCATTGTGATGTTTAGTGTTTGCAAGGATGCTGGCAATGCGTAAAGTACAGGCATTAATAATGACTCAGATGGCAGAACAACAACAGTATTGGTAGAGTTGAAACCAGGTTGTTGCATATCTTTTTCAATCTGTAAGCCCAGCCATTTTGCTTGTGTTTCTTGCATTGGAACACCGGTAATAAAAATATCTTTTGATACCTCGCTAAAATAATTTCCTTGCCATGAAAAATCATTTTTTAATAAACTGTTTTTTCTTAAATATTTTCCTGCTTCCTGATTTTGATCTTCAAAATAGTAATTGTCAACATCCCAAAATACTTCTGCTTTATTTTTTTCTTGTAAGTAGTGAATTATTTTTTCTTCCGCATTACTCAATGCGTAAAACCCTGCAAACACAATTTTGTCCCATTGATGGAGTAGGGGATGTTCGTCTGGTTTTTCAGCCAGTGAGCGATAAGCCATTCCTTCATATATAAATTTATTTTCTAAAAGTTTCTTTTTAAAGGAGTTATAAACTTTAGGTAGTATTTCCCAGTTGGTTAAAAATGTTTGTTGAAGCGGAGTTAATTCTTGGTTTGAAAATAACTTCCAAAACTCAGCTACTTGTTGAGATTCTTCTTCTTCCATTTGAAAGCCTGCCTCTATTTCTTTTAAATCAAGAATGCGTTGATAAAGGTTTTTTGCAGGTATCAGTTGCAAATCAATTTCATTAAAGTCGTGCAAAATAATTTCTCCCCATGGCATAAATTTTTCCAATGAAACATCATTGTCAAATTCGTAATACACATTATACAATGTTAGTAGAAGCGGAAGTTGTTCGGCAATAGGAAGTGGAGAAACCGCGGTAACAAAATCGCGGATGCCAAATAAATCCGGAAGCAATAAAGTTTTTTCATTTTGCTTAATTAAACTTTGTCTGAAAACATAGGCTGCTCTTCGTGTAGGAAAAACAAAACAAGTTCGTTTGAGATCTCGATTGGAGAATTCTTGAGCAAGTTTGTTTAAGAAGCTAATCATTACTGCAATGTTAGTTCATTTATTATTTAATGAGAAGATTGAGTTTTTTATTAAAAAAAATTTAGACTTACTGAATGAGCAAGTAATGTGTTTACATTTGTTTACACAATTCCAAATTTAATGAATGAGTTATCCTTTTTTTATGATCCTTCAAAGGTTTTTAAATTAAGCCTTAAAGCACTCCAACGAAGGAAATTTGAAATACTTGAATCCAACGAGTCAAGTGGGATAATTCGCGCAACGATATCTAAAGGAATATTAAAGGCAGGCGTAGATATTGAGTTAATTATCAAACAGCAGACAGAGAATCATACTACAGTTAATATTAAAACTGCTTTGAACAAATCGTGGATTACTACTGAAGGTTACCATAAAACTATTGAGAGAAAATTTATTGATACCCTTTACAATTGTTTCAATAGCATGAAAGAGTAACCACTTTTATACTTTTGATTTTTTAATTGAATTTTTTTTAAGACGTTTTTTAAACAGATAGTTAAGTAAAAATTATTTGTAGTAGACTCAATGACAAGAAATACGAATTCCATATTACATTACTTGAAAGCCACTGATATACTTTTGTCTCAGGTTAGGTTGGTTAGGGCGAACACATATTTTTCAGGTTCGCCCTTTTTATTTTCCCACCTCTTTATAATCTCCTTAAAAATAATTTAGTTGTCACATTAAATTAATTCTCCATTAAGAAAAAAAGCGAAACAGTTGGTCTGTTTCGCTTTTCAATTTATAGCTTAAGAATGTAGTTATCTTCTAACGATAAACTTACGTGTTAAAACAAAATCTTTACTATCAAGCCTGCATAAATAGGTACCTTGGGGAACCACATTGGTATCCCATGTATAACTATGTTCTCCTTTAGAAATTACTTGATCAACTATGGTTTGTACTTTTCTACCCGTTAGGTCATAAACGTTAACAGAAACCTTGCCATCAGAAGGAACATAAAATTTAACTTCAGCTTGTGCACTAAATTCACTTGATAACACATCCAAATGATTAGCTGGTGGTGTTTGCGTAAAAAGATTAGTGTTGAGAGAAACAGTAATTGCACCTACCATTCCGCCTCCAGCATGTGGTATACATTTATAAGCATATGCTCCAGCTACAGTAGGTACATAATCAAAGCTTACAGAGTTTGAATTGATATTATGATTCCAAGAAGCAGCTCCTGCCGGAAGACTGGTAAATTGTGATCCATCGCAAGTTGTGGTATGGCTACCATTAACCCAAATCCATCTGATGGTATCACCTGTAACCGCAGAGGTAGCATTAGGCGAAAACTGAAAACTGGAAACATTAATAATGTGAATGGTAGCCAAGCTTTTAAGGTTTAAGGAAAAGATTAAACTTAAGGTAATACCAATTGTAAAGATTTTTTTCATAGTAAATTATTTTATTTGGTGTTGTCTTGTTATTCAAAAATAGTTAAAATATTTAATAGTTTATCAGTATTACTTACCTACTGCCCCTGCATCTGACAAAAATTTTGCCAAACCAATATCAGTAAGTGGATGTTTTAATAAATCAAGTATTGCGCTAAGTGGGCAAGTTGCAACATCAGCACCAGCTTCAGCACATTGAATAATATGCATTGGATGGCGGATTGAAGCAGCTAAAACCTGTGTTTGATAATCGTAAGTTCTGTAAATATGCACTATTTGTTCAATTAATTGAACTCCATTAGTTGATACATCGTCTAATCTTCCAATAAATGGAGAAACATAAGTAGCTCCTGCTTTAGCTGCCAGCAATGCCTGACCTGCAGAGAAAACTAGCGTACAGTTGGTTTTGATTCCTTTTTGTGAAAAATATTTTATGGCTTTTATACCGTCTTTTATCATTGGAACTTTTACCACAATTTGAGGATGCAAAGCAGCTAATTCTTCACCTTCCTTAACAATGTTGTCGAAATCAGTGGCAATTACCTCAGCACTAACATCTAAACCCTTAACTATTTTACAGATATCAACATAATGTTTGATAATGGCTTCTTTTCCTTTGATACCTTCTTTTGCCATCAGCGAAGGATTGGTAGTTACACCATCTAACACTCCAAGATCATTGGCT
>JANNXV010000002.1:0-16295 GCA_031409815.1 Bacteroidota bacterium | reverse complement strand
CTTTTTCGGGCGCATGGATACAATTGGCAAATCAAAATCCGCAGTGGCCTACACAAGCAATTACTTTTTGGCCACAATTGAACCCGAGGGCAGCTGGTTATACTTCAACAACTGGTTACATTGAAAATAAAAGTATGACTGATAGCTACTATTTGAGAAACTCAAGTGGGCAGTTTATTAATAATCAGGGTGTATTAACTTCAACAGGAAAAATAATTAGCCCCACTGCTCCATTAGACTCGCTCACATTTGACGGTTTAACACAAAGGTTTTATTTAAATAAGTTGTTGAATGTTTTAACAAGGCCATTGAATTTTATCAGCGAGAACAATGAAGTGATACCACATATTAATACTAATGCATTAATGATGGACCCAGCTGTAGTTGCTGATAAGTTGTCATCAGGAATTGCTGATTGGGATTCTTACATCGCAAATAGAAAGAAGCGGATGTGTTTAAATTATCGTGATCAATTTATGAGTTTGCCTGGTTTGCAGAACACTAATTACTCAGAGTATCAAATTGGAGGAAACGATATTTATATGAAGTATAATGAAATAAGAACCATCAATAAACCTATAAATGGACAAGTTTATGCAACACCTGATTTCTATCCTCGCTGGCCCAGCAATTGGCGTTATTGGTCTGCAGCATGGAATGGATGGCAACGTATTGCTGACGGTCGTGTAAATGAACTTGCTAATGGAGACAAATTGTTTTCGCCATTTGTTGCAGCAGGATGGCATGAGGACGAAGAACGTAATATTCGACCTGCACAATGGTTAGGTTTATTAAAAATTTTAGGTATGTCGGGAGCTGAATTTTATTATGCTGGTTTTTTTAATGAAGCAAGCAGTTACACAGCGACCAGCCCACCTGCTAATCCTGATGGATATGCATGGCAAGCAGTAATGCCGACTTATGCCCAAGCTGTG
Source organism: Bacteroidota bacterium (assembly GCA_031409815.1). Lineage (GTDB taxonomy): Bacteria > Bacteroidota > Bacteroidia > AKYH767-A > OLB10 > JANLUX01. Next base: position 15,360 of record JANNXV010000002.1, on the reverse strand, counting down.
ACTAGTCGTTTCGAAAATGTTTTACGAAATGGTGATTTGTTGAATGGAGATGTTCCGAACTCATATTCAAATCCAACATCTCCAGGTTATTCATTTGAGACAGGTGACCAACGAAAACTGGTAGTGGTGAGAAAACATCAGTCGCAAAATATATTTGCAATTTGTGGAACCATTCAGCCTAATTCTAATATGCTTGGTAATACAGAATTAGAAAGTGATGCTAGAATAAAATTAAATGGTAATTATCTTCAGTTCAATGTTAGAAGGCAGGGCAGCACCTACATCTATGATCTGACAAATCCAGCTGAACCTGTGTTTTATCAATTAGATGGGTGGCATGAAAGTTCACATCCTTACAAATGGTCTAAAGATTTTAATATTGAAGCAGAACTTTTCGATAATGCTAATACTGCATTTAAAATTAAGACTGATCGTGCTGCTGGAGCATCACTTACTGATTTTAGAAATTCGATGTCATATGCTAGTTTGCCTGCTACTCCAAATACAGCAAGTCTTGAATATTATATTGAACCAAGAGTTGCAGCTGATTACTATTTGTGGATTAAGGCGAGAAGCCTTAATGGTGCAGCATCAACAATTAATATAGCATTGGATTCATTAACTAAATCGATCGGTTGTATCACAGATACTAATTGGCAATGGTATAGCATTGATGCTTGCAATCAACAAAACATAGTGTACTCAAATCTTTCAGCAGCAGAGCACAAGCTAAAACTTTCTGCTAATGGTCAAGGAATTGAAATTGACAGAATATTGCTAACTATTGATGGTTCATTAAATCTAAATTCCAATCAGCCAGTATGCGCTACATCTACAGTTACACTTAACACTTCAGGTTCAACTACTTTTTGTCAAGGAGGCAATGTAACAATTACTGTTATAGGAAGCGGTTCATATCAATGGTCAACAGGATCCACTTCACAATCAATTGTTGCTTCCATTTCAGGTAACTATATGGTTACTGTTAACCGTAGTGGTTGTAATGCAGGTTCAGCATCTGTGCAGGTTAATGTTAATAGCTTACCCAACGCTGTTATATTAGCAACAGGGTCAACTTCTATTTGTGCCAATGACAGTGTGCATCTTGTTTCATCAGCAGGTAGCAGTTATGTCTGGTCAAATGGACAAACAACACAAAGTATTTATGCCAAGGTTGCTGGCAATTATTCTGTTAAAGTGTTTTCAAGCAGCGGTTGTTCTAAAATATCATTACCCAAAACAGTAACCGTTTCTGCTTTACCACTTGCATCAATATCAGCTGTGGGATCTACTGGTTTTTGTGATGGCGAATCGGTTGAGCTTGTCGCTGCAACTGCTGCCAATTACCAATGGTCAAATGGCGAAACAACACAGACGATATTTGCTAATGTTGCAGGCTCCTATAGTGTAAGAGCTGGTAACCTACAAGGATGTTCTGCATCATCTTCAGCCATTCAAGTAATTTCGTTTCCAGCAGCAACAGCTTCAATCATTTTAAGTGGTAATACCGTTCTTGCTCAAGGACAAAGTGTAACGCTTAATGCAAGCAATGGGTCGGCATACCTCTGGTCGCCTAATGGTGAAACCACCGCATCAATAAATGTTTCTCAAGCAGGTAATTATGCTGTTTCGGTGTTTAATGCAAATGGATGTTCAGCTACTTCGGCTGATGTAACAATTCAACAATCACCATCGGCAGCCATTGCAATAAACGGATCTACTTCTATTTGTTATGGTGATAGTATTATTATTTCTGCTCCAATGGGAATGAACAACTATATGTGGATACCAGGTGGTGAAACCACGGCTTCAATTACAGTTAAGCAAAGTAATACGTATCAAGTAACTGTTACAGACGCAAATGGTAATACCGGGACAGACAATGTTACTATTGCCGTAAACCCATTACCGGCAGCGCCAACTATTTCAATAGCTTATATACCAAATGTTGCTTATCAATTAACAGCCAGTGAGCCATCAGCAGCATCCTATTTATGGAACACTGGTGCAACAACCTCAACAATAACAGCAATGACTCCGGATAATTATTCAGTTGTTTCTAAAAATAGTTTTGGATGTGTTTCAAGTCCATCCTTTATGGATATAACTACAATGATGGGTCAACAGTGTGCTAGACCTGATATGCTTACTGTGTTTAATATTTCAGACACCTCAGCTACTTTGGGCTGGAATCCAGGTGTAATTGGAGACTCATTTCTGATTACTTATTGGGAAACAGGCACTGCTAATTATCAAACCTTAACTGTTAATGGAAATTTTTCAAATAAAACAATTGGTTCCTTGCAAGCGGGAAAGCAATATGATTGGAAAGTGCAAACGAACTGCTTAAATAGTCAGCAAGTGAGTAATACCAATCGTTTCGGAACTTTAGCAAATGCGCTGCCTTGTGGCTCTACACCTCAAAATTTATCGGTAAATAATATCAACACCAAAATTGTAAACTTAGGTTGGTATCCAACTATAGCAACCACTTTTAAAGTGCGTTATCGTGCTGTAGGAAATACTGGTTATCACACAAGGATATATGATGGTATTTCAAATACTGCCGGAGGTCAATTGAAGAACCTTTCCCCAAATGTTACTTATGAATGGAGTATTCAGTCTATTTGTAATGGAGTTACAAGTCCCTTTTCTCCATCTTCATTCTTTACCACATTGGATACTTGTGGTTTCCTCGGTGCGCTAATTGTAAATGATATTACTCCGAATTCAGTAATCGTAAAATGGGGTAATTTAACTCCTATGGATACCGTAAGAATACGCATTACAAATATGTCAACATCATGCCAAAGAAGTATTTATCTTCCATATAATCCATCAAACGGAACGTATCAGATTAACGCTTTAAATCCAAACACAATGTATTATGTGGAAGTTCGAGGAAAATGTTCTACCGGTCAATTAGGTGCATGGTCTAACAAGGCAGAGTTTTCTACTGCTAATATTGTTTTGCGTTCGGATGCCGGAAACCCAATTGGCTTAAATGGATTTCCAAACCCTGCAGCTAATACATTGAATTATTCTTTTGCAGACGATAAGAGTTCGGATTATTTATTGAAAGTTTGTGATATGGCCGGACGTGAAATGTATCAGCAGATTAGTTATGCTGAATCAGGACCACATGTAGGCGAGCTCGATGTTAGAGAATACCCTACTGGTCTATATCTTCTTATTGTTCAAAAAGGTGCTCAAACAAGCCATTTTAGGTTTGCTGTTGATTGACAATATTTTTTATACCGCTGAGAGCCACGTTCGAAAGGACGTGGCTCTCTTTTTTAGTTAGTAAAATAGTAATCATTTTTCACTAGCTAAATCAATCTAATAAAAATCTTTATAGAGTAGATACTTTTTGCGCATAAGTAAATAATCACCCAATGCAGGTTGCCAACTATTACGTATTTCATCTTCGGTCATACCCGATTGAATTTGGATTCTTAATTTATCAGTGCCGGCTAGTTTGTCAAAGAAGGGGTTAAAGAAATTGGTAGAATCAGCTTGATACATCCCCATCAACCATAACAAATACAATTGATTAGAAGTTTTAATGTAAGTATCTCCAAAGGCCCTCAAATCAAAACCGTTGCATTCAATCTCTTCATACATAGGCTTGGCAGCAATACCAGCTTTGCTTTTGGGTGTAAAATGATAAGTGCCTGATGTAAAACCTGGCCATCCAATTACTTGAAATGGCAGATCGGTTCCTCTGCCAATACTCACCTTAGTGCCTTCGAATAAGCATAAAGAAGGATATAAATAGATAGCAGTCATATTTGGTAAATTGGGTGATGGCTTAACAGGCAATTCATAAAACTTAGCATGGTCCCAATGCAAAGACTTAACATAAAATAATTCGCATTTCAAATTTCCTGAAAGCCAGTGTTCTCCATTTAGCATTAAGGCATATTCTGCAATTGTTAATCCATGAACAATTGGAATGGGGTTCATGCCAACAAACGATGAAATTTTTTTTTCAAGTATTGGCCCATCAACATAAAATCCATTTGGATTAGGACGATCTAAAACCAGTACTGGAATTTTTTTAACGGCACAAGCTTCCATCACATATTGCAGCGTGGATATGTAGGTGAAAAACCTTGTTCCAACATCCTGAATGTCAAAAACCACCATTTCCACACCATTCAAATCAGTTTCGGTGGGTTTTTGGTGTTTGCCATATAGTGAGATTATGGGGAGATTAGTTTTAGTATCAATAGCATTCTCGATATGTGCGCCCGCCTCTGCTTCTCCTCTAAATCCATGTTCGGGAGCGAACACACATTTTATTTTTATGCCTGCCTGCAATAAAGTATCTACTAGATGATTTTTATCAACCATTGAAGTTGGGTTGGCAACCACTGCAATTATTTTGCCTTGTAGCAGTGGCAAATACTCGTTCATTCGTTCGGCTCCAACTATTGTTTTTTCGGTTTGCGAGAAAACTTTTATGGGAATGAAATTATAAATTAAAATAATCAATAAAGACCAAATCAGTATACCTTCCGCCTTAAACTTTAAACTCTTTTCCATCACGCACCAAACATAAAAATTTGAATTGATAAATAAATCTCATTTTTGTAAACAACAGCATGAGTTACGAATATTTTATTGCTAAAGGTTTTATAAGTGGAGGCAAAAACAATCAGCGTTTTAATAAACCTGTAATAGTTGCAGCCATTATTAGCGTTGCTTTGGGCATTGCAGTGATGATTATTGCAGTGATGATTGTTACTGGATTTCGAAACGAAATTTCGCAAAAAGTTACTGGTTTTGTTTCCCCGATACGACTCAATGTTTTTGATTCTAATAATTCGTTTGAAGAATCTCCTTTGACCAAAAGTGAATTGCTTGAACAGCAGATTAAGCAGGTTAAGGGAGTAAAGCATATTCAAACCTATTCAACCAAAGCCGGAATTCTAAAAACGCAAACTGAATTGCAAGGTATTGTAATGAAAGGTGTGGACAACAATTTTGATTGGAGTTTTTTTAATGATAAAATTATTGCAGGTGATAAACTTCACTTTTCAACTGATTCTTCCAACAATAAAGTACTTATATCTGAAAATGTAAGCCGAAAGTTGAATTTAAAATTGCACGACAAGTTTTTAGTTTTTTTTATCCAACACGAAAAAAAAATCAGAAAATTTGAAATAGCAGGTATCTATAATACCGGCTTGTCAGATGAGTTTGATAATATTTTTATTCTTTGCGATATCCGGCAAATTCAATCGGTTAATGATTGGTCTGTCGAACAAATAGGAGGGTATGAAATAATGGTGGATGACTTTGGAAAAGTTGACGAGGTGGCAGTTGCTATCTACCAAAGTGTTGGTTTTGAGTATAACACTCAAACTGCAAAGGAACTATACCCCCAAATTTTTAATTGGCTCGATTTGCAAAACATTAATGTTGCCATCATTCTTACTTTAATGGTGATGGTGACCTCCATTGCAATGATATCTACGTTATTGATTTTGATTCTGGAAAATACAGTATCTATTGGATTGCTAAAAGCATTGGGTGCGCAGGATAAAAGTCTTCGTAAAGTGTTTATTTATCTTGCCGGTTATATTATTCTGCAAGGTGCATTTTGGGGAAATGTAATAGGTTTGGGATTGTGTTGGATACAACATCACTTTGGACTAATTAAACTTGATCAGGCATCTTATTACATGCCGGTTGTACCTGTAAGTTTTACCGTTAGTGCATGGTTATTAATCAATATCGGAGCCATTATTATTTGCACGCTTATGCTCATTGTTCCATCAGCCGTGATTGCAAAAATTTCTCCCGTGAAGGTGTTGAGGTTTGATTGAAAAATTAATACTTTGTTTTATGTTCCATCTTTTCCCACTCATCAAAAATTAGCATGGCTTCTTCTCTCAAAAAATGATGAAGTGGTATTCCACGCTCTGTAATTTCCAATTTCAATTCATTATAAATATACGAGTCGTCAAATCCAATTTTGGCTGCATCTTCACGACTACAAGCGTAATAGACATTTGCAGGTCGAGCCCAATAAATGGCTCCCATACACATTGGGCACGGCTCGCAGCTAGTGTAAATATCGCAACCATCCAATTGGAAATTAGAAAGGTTTTTACAGGCATCACGAATTGCAACCACTTCTGCATGTGCAGTGGGGTCGTTGGTGGAAGTAACTTGGTTGTAACCGCACCCAATTATTTTTTTGTCTTTCACAACCACAGCACCAAATGGTCCGCCACAACCTTTCATCATTCCTTCTTTTGAAAGACGAATTGCTTCCCGCATAAATTCATTGTGATCAAGATTCATTTTGTGAAAAATTGAGTTTGTATAGTTTTTTGATTTTCAACCTACTTCTTAATTAGTCTTGGTAAACAAATTCTACCAGTTGTTTTACGTCAGGGTGCAAGCTCAAAGCAACAGGACAAGTAGTTGCAGCGATGTAAATTATTTTTTTTTGTTGTTCGGTGTAGGTAATTGCAGGCATCGTAAAATGTATATGCACTTCTGAAACTCTTCGTGGATTGGAAGCCATCACTTTTGTTACTTTGAGCCTTGTTCCATCAATATTAAATTGATGAGTACGTGCGGCAATTCCCATAATGGTTAACATGCAACTGCCCAATGATGTTGCCATTAAATCGGTTGGTGAAAATGCCTCTCCTTTGCCTTGATTATCTAAAGGAGCATCGGTAATAATTTCAATTCCTGAATGAGTATGTTTTGCCTTGGTTCTTAACTCACCTAGATAAATCGTTTCTGCAGTAACCATTTTCGTTTTTGTTGTGTAGCAAACATAATAAGTTTGGCGATTGGGCAATAGAGGCAATTAGGTTAATTAGTAACGTCATTTTTTTAAATGTCAATTCATCAGCACATCATTCCTCAATTACCCAATTACCAAAATCACCCAATTACCCAAGTCGCCCTAATAACCTAATTCCTATATTTGTATAATGTTTTCCATGAAGAGAATACCGCTGTTGATCGTTTTTATTTTGGTGATACAAAATGGTTTTAGTCAGGGTACTCCATATGAGAAACCAAACCCAAACGAGTATCAAGAAGAAAAGCCCGTTTTACTTCGACAAGAAGGTAGTATAGGAGTATTAATTCATACAAGTGGCTGGGGAGTCGAATTTAAGCGGGGTAAAAACATTACTGGGTACAAAAAATTAATGTTTGAAGCGCAGTTCGTAAATATGAAACATCCTAAGGAAATTAAAACCATTAATCCTTATTTTGAAAACTCGAAATCGTATGTTTATGGCAAGCTAAATACATTTAATATTTTGAGAGCTTCTGTCGGAAGAAGGCACACTGTTTATAGTAAAGCAGATCGAACTGGTGTTGAAGTGCGATTTATATATACCGGAGGGCTTTCGCTTGGAATTACCAAGCCTGTTTATCTTGAAGTTTTGCAAGAATTGCCTCCTAACAGTGGTTTTTTTAGTGTGGTGACAGAAAGATACGATCCTGACAAACATTTTATTGATAATATTTACGGGCGTGCAGCTTTTACCTATGGATTTGACCACCTTCGGTTTCATCCAGGCGTTTATTTAAAAACCGGCTTTAATTTTGAGTATGCACCATATCATGAAGATATTAAAGCTATTGAAGTAGGTGCAACCTTGGATGCTTATCCAAAAGATATTCCCATCATGGCTTTAACTGAGAACAAGCAATTGTTTTTGAGTTTCTATATTACCTTCATCTATGGCAGAAAGTGGTAATTTTACCACATAATTTTTTGTATGTCTGAAATAATAAAAGAATCAGCTATAGCTGTAGAAAAAACGAAGAAACCAGATTGGTTGAAAGTTAAGTTGCCAATTGGTGAAGAATATCGTAAGGTGCGTAACCTTGTTTCTGAAAATAAATTACATACCATTTGTGAAAGCGGAAATTGTCCGAATATGGGCGAATGCTGGGGAGCAGGTACCGCCACTTTTATGATTTTAGGGAATGTATGTACACGATCTTGCGGATTTTGTGCGGTAGCAACTGGCCGCCCTTCTGCTGTTGATAAAGATGAACCCATGCGTGTGGCAAATTCGGTAAGGCTCATGAAGGTGAAACATTGTGTTGTTACATCAGTCGACCGTGATGATTTAAAGGATGGAGGTTCAATTATATGGGTTGAAACTATTCGAACAATTAGAGAACTAAGTCCGGGTACCACATTAGAAACTCTGATTCCTGATTTTGCAGGTAAATGGGAAAACCTTCAACGTGTTATTGATGAAAAACCAGAAGTGATATCTCATAACCTTGAGACTGTTAGAAGGCTCACCAAACAAGTACGAGTTCAAGCCAAATATGATAGAAGCCTTGAAGTTTTAAAAAGAATAAAAGAAAGTGGTGTAAGAACTAAATCGGGAGTGATGCTTGGCTTAGGCGAAACAGATGAAGAAGTTTTAGAAACCATGGACGATTTGATTAAATCAGGAGTGGATATTTTGACATTAGGTCAATATTTACAACCCACTAAGCAACATTTATTGGTTGCAGAATTTGTGCATCCCGATCGTTTTGCTCGTTATAAAGAAATCGCAATTGCGAAAGGATTTAAATATGTTGAAAGTGGACCTTTGGTTCGCTCCTCCTATCATGCTGAGAAGCATTTGTTTTAGTTTTTTAGACTTATCTATTAAATAGAAAAAAATTATGTCAAAAATAAAAGTAGCCATCAATGGATTTGGTAGAATTGGGCGTACAGTATTTAAAAAGATGATTCAGCATCCTTCATTCGAAGTAGTTGCAATTAATGATCTAACAATTACCTCCACACTTGCACATTTGTTAAAGTATGATTCAATACATGGAATTTTCAATGCGGCTATAAGTTCTGACGAGCATCATATCATCGTTGACGGTATTCTGGTTCCAGTATTCGCTGAGAAAGAACCTAAAAATTTGCCTTGGAAATCGTTAGGCGTTGACATTGTAATTGAATCAACCGGAAAATTTACAAAGGCAGAAACTGCCCGTGAACATATTTTGGCTGGGGCAAAAAAAGTAATCATATCTGCACCGGGTACTGGGGCATTAAAAACAATCGTGTTGGGAGTAAACGATCATTTAATAGATAAAACTGAAGAAGTTATTTCAAATGCATCATGCACCACTAATAATGCCGCACCAATGATTAAGATCTTGGATGATGCTTACGGAATAAATACTGCATACATCACCACCATACATGCTTACACCGGTGATCAGAATTTGCATGATGCTCCTCATAAAGATTTAAGAAGAGCAAGAGCAGCAGCTCAATCAATTATTCCAACCACCACTGGAGCTGCAAAGGCTATTGCAGACGTTTTTCCTCATCTAAAGGGTAAATTAGGTGGTGCTGGTATTCGAGTACCTGTAATAAATGGATCGTTAACTGATATTACCTGCATGGTGACAAAGCCAGCCAATGTGGAAGAAATCAATTTGCTTTTTAAGGAGGCCTCGCAAAATAAAATGAAGGGTATTATTCAGTACACTGAAGATCCTATAGTCTCAGTTGATATTATTGGCAATACGCACTCTTGTATTTTTGATGCTCAGCTCACTTCTGTTTTAGACCATATGGTTAAAGTAGTAGGGTGGTATGATAATGAAATGGGTTATTCAATCAGAATCATAGAATTGTGCGAAAAATTGATGTAGCGTAAATTTTTGTTGATATTAATATTCGGCTAAAATTGTTTTAAAAGGAGTTTGTTTGAACTTGGGATTGTAATCTGAGTTGTAAGGAATTGAAATAAAATACTTCTTTTACTAACTATTAAATTCGAAATCGTATTTTTTCTGATAACACTAAATTATTATTTCAAAATTTTTCTTTTAGTTCTTTTATTTGACTTTGTTACAGAAATAACTGCCAGCCTGCCTTTCAGTATTTTTAGTTTGACTTTGGATGTAGAGATATTTGCATTTCAATAGCTTATCTTGCAAAGTAAGTTGTATTATTGGTTTGATAATTTTTCATCATCGTTATTATTAATTTGATGCATAATGTTAGATCAGATAATTAACAATTTTAAAATGATCGATTTATGCATTAAGAAATAATTGCATCATGAAAAAAGCAATATCACCATTTTTAGTAAGATCATTCATCATTTTCTGTGTTTTGTTAAATACACTAAATATTTCATGTGCTACAACTTATTATTCAAGAACATCGGGAAATTGGAATGCCGCATCCTCATGGTCAACTGTAACTTATGGTGACCCTACCAATACAGGTACATTTCCAACTATCGCAGATATCGCTTTGGTTGGTGATGGTCATACTATTACTATTTTTAGCGCAACTCAATGCTCGGGTTTAACAATTGGCCAAGGCGCTTCAGGTGTAGTGGATTATCCGGCATGGGGTACATTGACATTAACAATTTCAGGAACTTTGACGTTGAATACAGGCAGCAAACTCTGGTATAATGGAAATAATACTCGAACTCATAATCTTTTTGTAAGCGGAAGTATTACAAATAACGGAGATATAGATCTATACGCTGATGCAAATGATGTTGTCAACCTGATTTTTAATGGTGCAGCAAGTGGTGTAATTTCAGGCGCAGGAACATTTGCATTTAATCTGGTAACAGTAAGCAAAAGCAGTAGAACTTATTCATTAAATGTGCAATCAGCAGCATTTTTAGCTGCAGCAAGTCCAGGTACTGCTTTTCCGAAAATTGATTTAGTGAAAGGAACTTTTGTTTGTAACGCAGGCGCAGTTACAACGTGGTCTGATCCGGTCGCAACTAGTTATACATTGCCAATGGATATGATTTTGGAAGTTCGTTCAGGTACGCTACAAATGCTAACTGCAGGTGATACCTTAATCAATTCAGGTAAGATTTTTATAACCGGTGGAAGAATGGAAGTAGGCAGCACAATAGGGAAGCAAGGTATATTATGCAAAGATGCAGGATCTATAGACCCTGAAGTTGAAATATCTGCTGGAACTTTATTTTGCTATGGAGGAATGGCTCCTTACCCTGGAGGTAATCCATTTGTATTTAAAATGTCGGGTGGTACTATTGATCTTAACGGTGGCACATCAGGAACTCCATCAATCGTTTTAAATGTAGCCAATATTGCCGGTAGCCAGTTTGTAATGACATCAGGTAATATTTATATACGCAAGCCCTCTACTACGGTAGCCAATGTCGAATTGGATTTTGGTAGCTCTAATGTTTATCACAATGTAACAGACGGACATATATACTTTGGTGATGCAACATCTTCTTACACTTTTGACTATATGCCTTATGTGTCCTATACTTACCCAAGTTTTGAAGTAGCAGGAGTTGCTGGTACAATGCTTAAACCTTCAACTGCAATTAACTCACGAATGTTGAGCCTTAAAATACGGATGGGAAACATTTTTGATGTTAGCTGTGCCGGAACCAATGCAACAAGTACTCAAGTAATATTGACATCAACACTTGATGCAATGTATGCTTTTTATAATGATGGAATATTTTATGAAAGAATTGGTCAATTGGTTTTTGGTGGAGTCATTCCTCAGTATTTTTATTCTGTTGCTGGAGAATATACAGTTTATAATCTCACTGTTAATAATGCCGCAGGTTTGTATTTGGATATGCCAATGACCATTACAAACTCTGTTACATTTACAAATGGAAAAATTTATACTTCTGGTATCAACCTACTTACTTTCAATGCGGGTACCACAGTAATTGGAGTTTCAAATAACAGTTATGTAGATGGCCCTGTGAAAAAGATTGGTAACAACGCGTTTACTTTTCCGGTAGGAAAAAATAGCATGTATAGATCAATAAGTATTTCAGCACCATCGGTGGCTACCGATGAGTTTACAGCTGAATATTTTTTCACAGATCCTGATCCATTATACAATCGGGCAAGTCATGTAATAACATTGGATCATATTTGTAAAACCGAATATTGGAATCTTATGTGTGATGCAGGCGCATCATCGGTATTCGTTACCTTAAGTTGGAGCACATCGAGCGGAGGAGTAGATGATTTGCCGAATTTAAAAGTTGCACAATGGGATGGTATTTCCTGGCAAGACCAAGGAAATGGAGGTACAACCGGTACTCTTGCCGCAGGCACAATAGTTAATGCTGGTGCAACAAATGCATTTGGGCCGTTTACACTTGCGAGTGCAAGTAGTAATAATCCATTACCTATTGAACTGGGTTTCTTTAATGCCAATGCAAAATCAGATGATAATGAAATTAACTGGCTAACAATCTCAGAAAAAAACAACGACTATTTTTTAATAGAAAGAACCTTTGATGGAGAAAACTTTGAAAAAATTGCACGGGTAAAGGGAGCCGGAAACTCTACTGTTCCGCTATACTACCAAGTGAGAGATACAACGCCACTAAAACAGGTATGTTACAGATTGAAACAAGTTGACATTAATGGTAGCTTTACTTATTCAGGTGTAGTTTGTGTTAATCGTAATGCTAAATTAATGGTAGATAATCCATTAATCATTCAGCAAGGTATAATTACTGTTGACTTTGGGGCAACAGTTTTTAAAGAAGCAACATTTCAAGTTTCAGATATTGATGGAAGAGTTATTTATCAGCAAAATATATATGAATCTATTCGTTCATTCCGTAATACTGATATTGGGTTAGGAGAAAATAATTTTTACCTGATCACTTTAGTAACAGATAACAATAAGAAGTACACAAAAAAGTTGGTGGTTTTGTGATAACTATTTGTAGTTATTTTTTTTGTTTGAAAATTAAAGGAGTATTCACTTTTAATTCTTAGTAACTCTCCGCATCCAAAATCTTATTTTATCTCCTTTCATTCTGTAATTTTACGCTGTCACACAGAAACAATGAAAAGCCAATTAGACGGCATTAAAGATTTACTTAATAAGTGCAGTTCTGAAGAATTAAAAACTTTCAGTGCTTACCTGCGGGCATTCGATCCGGGAACGGGAAAGTATCGAAGTAAATCAGTTCAGTTGCTTGAGCTATTGAGAAAAAAGGCTACGCTTGATGAGGACGGTGTTTGTATTAAATTGTATGGTAATAGTCAGCCAAAAAGTAAGCAAGCATTCAAGCGACTGCTGAGCCGTTTTAAAGGTAAATTATATGAGTGTTTAACATTGGATGTAAATATTTATCGAGAAGGAAAATTTACTGAGCTCACTCAATACCGTGCTGAGATTTTAAAAATCACATTATACAATTCAGTATTGCGGGGTAAGGTTGACAACCGCGAGTTTTTAAAAATGGTTGAACGTGGTATTACATTGGCTAAGAATTTTGAGCTGTATCATGAATTAATCAACCTACTCAGTATTAAAAACCATTTCCTACGAGTTCTTGCCAAATTCGAAAGCCTGAAAAAAATTGATAATGAAATAGATTTTTACATGAATGGTCAACGCGCCATTCAGCGTGCAACTGACTGGCATCATTTATTGATTTTGAATGCAGGAGCTAAAGCAGGTGGTTACTCCAACTTTGATGATTTTGAAAAGGCTATTGAAGAAATGAAGAATGATTACAGCCTATATAAGGCTGCTAACATTAAATATTTTTCACTGATTATTCAAATGGAATATGCTCATAAGATGCATGACTATGGTTTAGCGGAAAAAATTTCTTACGAACAAATTGAATTGTATAAAACATCTCCGGCAATTTATTTAAAAGTTAGGCTTGCGTCAGCTTACTTGAATCTGGGAAATAATCAAATGTTTTTATATAAATTCAATGATGCAATCAATAATATCAGGAAGTCATATCCGTTTTATCAGAATCAGCCTTTTAATCTTGGTATTGCAAAAGAAATTGAATTTTATGTTCACTTTTATGCAGGAAACTTAAATGATGCTGAGGAATTAATTTCCCATTTAATCAGAGCAAGTGGAAGCACCTCTTTTCAAATAGAGAAGCGTAACTTTCTTTTAGCAAATGTATTAGTGTTAAAAAAACATAATCGCGAAGCACACCGACTGTTGCAGGAAACAAAAGAAATTGAAAAGGATAAAGAAGGTTGGAATTTAGGAATTAGAATTCTTTCAATAATTAATCAATTAGAAGGGGATAAATTGGATCTTGCAGATATGAATATTGAAAGTATGCGTAAACATATCGATCGAACAGCAAAACTAAAAGCAGTCAGAAAGCGAGATGTAGTAATTCTGAAATTGCTTACACGTTTAGGAAGAAATTCATTTCAGTTTAAGCAGGTGTATAAAAAATACAAAGCCCAATTTGATCTTTTAGAATCTAATGATCCAGAATATCGGTGGGAAATGAGAACGCATGAAATGATTGTTTTTCATCATTGGTTTAAGGCTAAGGCGATCGGAAAGGAATACGATTACAGATTGGATTTAGTATAGAGGTATATAATCGATTGAAAACGGATTTAAGTTTTTTGAATAATTTTTATAAAATTGCGCTAAAATGTCGATCTTTAATCTTTATAAATAGTAATGTCTTCTAATGACTAAATTTATTTTTTGTTTTAAGAATCTCTTTTTATTTCTACTGTTAATTTTCTCCCAAAGATTAAATGCAAGGGAATGGATAGGTCTTAAATCTACCAGTCCGGTTCCTTTTGAATGCAAACTTGTTTCTTCCGATGTCGAAAATTCAATTTTAACATTTTCATTAGGAGGTTTTTTTAAAGACGAAGTAATCACTGAAAGAGGAAAGGCGTTTGTGATTACAACAACTGATGCGACACAAATATTAAAGGTTGGAGCACCTGATTTGCCAAAATTTACAGCTTCAGTAATAATTCCAGACCAGTCAGCAATGAATGTTAAAGTTACAGCTTCAACTTATCAAGATTTTCAAAATTTTGAGATAGCACCCTCAAAAGGAAATTTGTTGCGAACAATTAATCCCCATGAGGTTCCATTTAAATATGGAGACACCTATTTGAGAGATGCATTTTATCCATCAGAAGTAGCCACCTTACGCACTCCCTATGTATTGCGTGATTTGCGTGGTCAAACTGTTATTGTAAATCCTTTTCAATACAATCCGGTTACAAAAGTTTTAAGAGTTTATACCAATATTACTGTGCGCGTTTTTGTTGATAAACTGATTGGTGAGAATGTTTTAAAACGAGCAACCCCTCTTGATAAATTGAATTCGGAATTTGCATCTATTTATCAGCATCATTTTAAAAATTTTTCAAGTGTTCAGTATTTGCCAGTTGATGAAAATGGAGGTTTACTAGTTATTTGTCCTTCGCAATGGATGAATATACTTCAACCATTGGTTGATTGGAAAATTCAAAAAGGGATTCCTACAGAAATGGTTGATGTAATTACTGCCGGAGGAACCGCGGCTAATATCAATGACTATATTGCCAATT
>JANNXV010000001.1:0-11843 GCA_031409815.1 Bacteroidota bacterium | reverse complement strand
ATGAATCGCTGAAGGTGTAGGCTAATGATCCGATGAAACCGGCACTCATGATGGCTATGGTGCCTTCGGTGGTGACTTCGTTTTTTACGGCAACAATTTTTTTGGCGATGGCAGTGGTGGTCCAAAAGAGAAAAAGGATACAGAATGCGCTCATTAATGCCGACATTATGTTGATCATAACGGACACTAATTTGATGTTGTCGCCAGCAAAAAGGCTCATTACACGGCCCATCATTAAAAATAATGGTGCTCCGGGTGGGTGACCTACTTGTAGTTTGTAGGAAGCGGCAATGAATTCGCCACAATCCCAGAAGCTGCCTGTAGGCTCGATGGTGCTGCAGTATACTATGGCGGCAATTGCAAAGGTGATCCAACCACAGAGGTTGTTGATCATTTTATAGTTTTTCATTCTTGTTATTTAAGAGGTGCGCGAAGTTAAAAATTATTTGCTTGGAGGGTTAGCTGTTGGCATACTTGGTTGATTTGCCAGTGGCGGTGTGTGAAAGCAGGGCTTTGGTGGGAGGTTTGGTGAGGACAGCAATGGTGTTGGAGGTTTAAACCCTTAATTGTACAAGGTCAAAGAAGTTCATCTATGATTACGAAAATATTTTTTCATACTGAGAAAACTTTTTTGATAACAGATTGTTTAAGTATTTAAGATAAAAGTTAAACAGAATTTTGTTTAGCTTTTCTTATTCGAAAAAAAGTTTCACTTAAACAACTAAAAAAAATGTTACAAAATCTATTACAAATCCATGCGATTTCAAACACAAACTATGTGGCCTTTACATTCTTTGTAGGCACTATGGCCATGATGGCAGCCTGCGTATTTTTCTTCTTCGAAATGTCGAATGTCGACAAGAAATGGAGAACATCAATCCTTGTTTCCGGGTTGATTACATTTATTGCAGCTGTTCATTATTATTACATGAGAGGCTACAATTTGGAAACAGGTGAGTCGCCTGTATTTTTCAGGTATGTTGACTGGATACTAACTGTTCCATTAATGTGTGTTGAGTTTTACCTTATCACTAAAAAAGCAGGTGCAAAAATTGGACTTATGTGGAAATTAATATTTGCATCAGTAATAATGTTGGTTACCGGTTATATTGGAGAAGCTATTTACGGACAAGAGACTCAAAGCTGGGTTTGGGGTTTGATTAGTGGTATTGCTTACTTCTATATTGTGTATTTAGTGTGGTTTGGTGAGGTTGCAAATATTGCACGCACTGCCGGAACTGCTGTACAAAGTGCAGTGAAGTCGCTTGGCTGGTTTGTGCTTGTTGGTTGGGCAATATATCCTGTAGGTTACATTGCTGGTACTGCAGGAGGATTGTTTGGAATTCCAATGTTCCAAGGTCTTTCAATGGACATTGTATACAATATTGGTGATGCAATTAATAAAATTGGTTTTGGTCTTGTTATCTACGCTTTGGCGCAGTCTGATAAGTCATCATCTAATGCATAATTGATCCTTAAAAGGTGTGGTAAATTTTATCACACCTTTTTATTTTTAGATTTAGTAAATCTAAAGGCTATGATTAGAATCCTATTGTTGCTCTTGGGGCTTATGCTTATTTTTATTCAACAGTATGTTGTAACTATTGAAGCGAGCATACAATTTTTCATTTTTATTATAGGCGTTTTATTACTTGGAGTTCCTCATGGTGCTGCTGATTTACTTGTAGCCGCAAGAAATGCTGATTTGTCAGAAAGAAAATTCTCAAAAAGTAAGTTTCTGTTTGATTACTTAAGTCGATTAGCGTTATTTGCCTGCATCTTATTTTTGTTTCCGGTTATTGGCAGCATTCTATTTATTTTTTTTGCCTCCTACCATTTTGGTGAAACCGATTTGTATCAATTTAAGACCAATAAATTACTCGGAAAAGTATTTGTAATGTCTTATGGTTTGATAATACTAAGTGTTATTCTTATGCATCATTTTGACGAAGTAAAACCAATCTATCAATTGCTTGACTTGGGAAGGGGAAATGAGGAAATTATTAATTGGCTTAGCAAAAATCGATATTATGTACTTTCGGTAAATGGATTTATATTTTTTAGCTCAACTTTTATTTACTTTTTAAATAATGATCATTTTGAAAACAAGGATAAAGGGCAATTCTTAGTTCGTTTAGCATTTATTCTATTTATTCTTTTCAATTTGCCAATGCTACTTGGCTTTACATTTTATTTTGTTTTTTGGCATTCCCTTTTATCACTTAATAACATATTAATTTTTCTGAGAAGGGAAAACACGTTTTCTTACAAGACAATTTCAAAACAAATTTTGCTATACAGTTTTATTGCAATTATTGGAATTGTATTATTGGGTTTAGCTGGGTCTATGTTTATAAATGAAAATGCGATTGCCGGATTTGTTTTTTTAGGTCTGGCGGTGCTTACTGCACCTCATATGGAAATAATGTATAACATGTATGGAACAATGCGACATAATAAGGAAGAAGTTCTTAATTAGTATGGAGCTGTTCCACTGTTATAGCTATTGCTTCCACCTTTGAAAGCGTTCTGATTATTCGTGTTGAGTAGGAATGAAGGAATTTGTGCGTGCTGTTGTTGTTGCTTACCACCAACAGTATTCATTGTTTGATGCAGGTGAAAGGAAACAACTGTAACGGGTGAAAGTTTGGAAATGTAATAGATTGTAGATATAATGCCCGTTGGTGCGGACACCAACGGTGGAGAAGAATTCTGGATGTTGAATCTTGCAAAAATGTTTTAAAGAAACATATCACCCGCCATTACGCCAAACCGATGTTAACGGTTCGGGCTATTATTAATACTATTCCCAATTTTTGTTGTCAGTCTCAAAATTAATGGCCTGATAAATCTGTAGGCGACTAGTCCTATAACTGCCATTATTAATATAAATGCAGTTGGAAGTATTGCTCCAAAAGTGTAAGTCATGCCAAGAATAAAACCTAAAATAAATTCTGAGTAATATAAAGGGATAATAAAGCTGAGTATAATTATTATATAAGGAACATTGTCTAAGAACGGTTTATATTCATACGTAAAAGAAATTGAAAGCAAAACTGCAAACACTAACCCTGTTAGAAAAATCCATAAAACCTTGCCAATAGAGCTATTGGTCTGTAATGTGTGTGAATTATTTTTATTAAGTCTCTTTTCTATCCTACGCAAAAGAAACCAAGTTAGAATAGGCAATAGTAACCCACTCCACCAATTTGAAATTGAAGGAAGGTTTTGTTGTTGTAGAATATGATGACTAGCGACACCTCCATGAAAGTGCTCCCAGAAAAGGAAGCCGAAAATTGAAAATGTTACTATACCTACAATTAAGGCTTTCATCTTTATAAATGTTTGTCTTTGCATGTTTTTGATTTACTATTTTATTCTAATTACATTTTAGCCTGACTGTTAACATCAAGTATACGCAACTAAACTAAAGTAAATTTTGCAAGAGTTATATAATCCTGCTGGCTTTGCGCTACTAGTTAAAATTTATGCGCCAGATATTTAAGTTTGGTTTGTGATACGGGCCTTTATTACTTATGCGGGCTATTGGTGTTGCTTACCACCAATAGCATTTATTGAATGATGCAGGTGGAAGGAGTATTTGCAAGGTAGGAAAACGTTACTAAACTATTTACACTTTTGATTGTAGTAGTATGAGCGCGAAGGGGCTGTAGTTTATACCTGTAAGCACAAGCTGAAAGCGAATGCTTACAGGTAGTTAGATTACGCACTTGTTTTATTTTTCCACAACAAGTTTTTTTGTTGCGATAAAATCTGCTGTTTGAATTTGCACAACATAAATTCCCGCTGCAAATTCACTTGTGTTCACTTCTAGCTTTTGAATATCTGTTGCTGAGGTTTTATAAATTACTTTTCCTGTAATGTCAGCGATGGTTACTTCAACTTTTTTGTTGTTGCTACCTAAAGCGATGGTGAGATGAGTAGCAGCTGGGTTTGGAAAAAGTAAAATCCTATAATCAAAATTCTCTATCTCATTAGTTCCTGTAACAACTGTTGCATCTAATTTGGCAATAAATATTTCAGGAACATTGGTTTGGGCATTTGTCAAAGTCGTGGAGTCGAAGATTATGGATGCTCCCCTAAAATCTCCGAATACATGCACACTTCCTGAAGCATCAACAGCTATGGACCTACCATAATCATAACCTGCTCCACCGGCAGCTTTTGCAAAAACAAAATTGCCAGAACTGTTTAACTTTGAAATGAAAACGTCTTGACCCCCTGCCGAAATTAAACTAAATGTACCTGCACCAGGGTCAAAGTCCGCTGTTCCAACGAAAGTACCTGTGCTGTAAACATTACCCAAATTATCGGTGGCTATGGAATAACCACGTTCGCCAGAGTTTTCGCCCAAATGTTTTGCCCATACAAAATTGCCTGATGTGTCCAATTTGGAAACGAAAATATCGCTAGCTGGGAATTGCGGTCCACCAGTTGGACCGATTAAATTAAATACTCCAGCGCCCGGGTCAAAGTCAGCTGTTAATCGAAAAGAACCTGTGGTGTAAATAGCCCCGCTTCCAGCGTGGTCAATGGTTATTGACATAGCATAATCATCAGATGTACCGCCCATTTGTTTTGCCCATAAAAAATTGCCTGCATTGTCCAATTTGGAAATGAAAATGTCAGCGGGTGGGGTTCCGTTGAAAGGAGTTGATCCGGGCGCGGTCAAATTGAATGTTCCCGCACCAGGGTCAAAGTCAACTGTTGTTGTAAAACTACCAGTGGTGTAAATATTGCCCAAAACGTCAAGAGCTATGGAGTTACCATAAGCGTCATATGTTCCGCTCATTCGCTTTGCCCATACAAAATTGCCCGAGCTGTCTAATTTAGAAATGAAAATTCCACGTTGCGATGAATATAAATTGAAAGCACCAGCGCCAGGGTTAAAGTCATACGTTCCCTGGAAATGACCTGTGGTGTAAACACTTCCTGACGCATCAATGGTTATTGACTGACCGTTAGCCTTAACCCCATTGGTGCCGGTAAATTGTTTGGCCCATATAAAATTGCCTGCGGTGTCTAATTTGGAAATGAAAACGGCCATTGGCCCCGCTGGAGTTAAATTGAATACTCCCGCACCCGGGTCAAAGTCACCTGTTCCCTCAAAAAAACCTGTGGTGTAAACGGCCCCGCTTCCTGCGGGGTCAAAGGCTATGGACAGACCGAATTCTTCACTTGCTCCACCCAATGCTTTTGCCCATACAAAATTGCCGGAACTGTCTAATTTTAAAATAAAAATGTCTCTAACTCCGGCAGAAGTTAAATTGAAACTTCCCGATAAATCGGGATCAAAGTCAACCGTTCCCGAGAAAAAACCTGTGGTGTAAACATTTCCGAAAGCATCGGTAGTTACGGAATAACCAATATCGTTCCCTGTTCCGTTCATTCCTTTTGCCCACAGCCAGTTGGGTGATTGGGCATTTGTAACATGGCTCAAGCCAATTAAAGCGAGCATAAGGATTGTTGTAATTGTTTTTTTTTCCGATAAAAATCGGGATTTCAAAGTTTCTGTTTTATAAATTTTGGAGTTCAACATTTGATTGATTTTTTAGAGTGTGACTTGAATTTATCTTTCAATAACAAGTTTTTTCGTTGCAATAAAATCTGCTGTTTGAATTTGCACCAAATAAATTCCTGCTGCAAAATCTTTTGTGTTCACTTCTATCTTTTGAGTACCTTTTGTGGTGGTGTAAATAACTTTTCCTGTAATGTCAGCGATAGTTACTTCAATATTTTTGGCGCTACTTCCTAAAGTGATGGTTAGTTGATTAGGGGCGGGGTTAGGGTAAAGAGATATTGATGAAGCAAAAGAATTTTCATTTACTCCTGTTGCAACTGTTTGTCCGGCAAGGATGGGTTGGTTAGGGGTGGAGTTGTAGGCGTATTCCATTATATTAATTGAAACCGTATTTTGGGCTATCGCTAGTGCCAGTTTAATCCAACCATAATAAAAATCAGCTCCCACTTGTATTTTTAAACCAAGGTATTTTCCGTAAACGTTAAGCCAGGGACCGCTAGCTGGCGGATAAGAAAGATGACTGCCTGGTGATGATGTGCAAGGCACGCAATGCACCCGTTTAGTAACCAAAGTATGAATGGCATTAGTCCAACCCAAAGATGAATCAATGAGGGTATTTACAGGATATCCTCCTGTTGCGTCAGCAATCCAACTGGTAGAAGTTGAACTTATCACTGCTGAATCTGCTTCGGTCGAAACATAAATTAACGAGCCACATGCTCCGCACCCAACAAACTTTTTTCTTGCTGACAGTACAAAATCATTGATGCCATCATTATTCAAGTCAAGTGAATAATCTCCCGAACAAGGGTTGTTAAAGGTGCAACTAAGCACAATATTCGGATTCAAATCCGTGTAAACAATCTGTGCATTTGCACTTACAGAATACATCATTGCTGTAATGATGAGAGCTGAGAATATTTTTTGTAGATTTTTTTTCATTTTGTTTTTGTTTTTAATGTTTGACTTAGATTTAATTTTTCACGACCAATTTTTTGGTTACAATAAAATCTGTTGACTGAACTTGAACTAAATAAATTCCGGCCGCAAAACCTTTCGTGTTTACTTCTATCTTTTGTGATGCGAATGCAGAGGTTGAGTAAATTATTTTTCCAGTAATGTCAGCAATGATGACTTCAACTTTCTTATTGCTGGTTCCTAAATCGATGGTGAGGTGATCTTTGGCGGGGTTTGGATAAAGACTTATTGAGGAAGAAATAGAATTTTCATTTATTCCTGTGGCAACTGTTTGTCCGGCAAGGATGGGTTGGTTAGGAGTGGAGTTGTAAGCGTATTCCATTATGGTAATTGAAACTGTATTGGAGCCTATTGCTACTCCAAGTTTAATCCAACCATAATAAAAGTTGGTTCCCACTTGTATTTTTAAACTGAGGTATTTTCCCCAAATATTAACCCAGGGACCGATTAAGGGCGATTGAACAAGATAATTACCTGGAGATGATGAGCAAGCCACACAATCCGCACGTTTAGTAGCCAAAGTGTGAATGGCATTAGTCCAACCCAAAGATGAATCAATAAGGGTATTTAAAGCATATCCTCCTGCCTGGTCCGCAATCCAACTATTAGAAGTTGAACTTATCACTGCTGAATCTCCATCGGCCATAACATAAATCAATGAATGGCATGCTCCGCAACCAACAAACTTTTTTCTTGGTGACAGGACAAAATCATTGATACCGTCATTATTCAAGTCGAGTGAATAATTTCCAGTACAAGGGCTATTAGAGGTGCAACTATACCAGACATCCGGAATAATATCCGTGTAAACTATCTGCGCTTTCGCAGTTACAGAAAACAACATACCGATAGCAAATGGTATGATGAAAGTCATACCTGATGGCAGGCACGCATAAATTTTTTTTAGTTGGTGTTTTTTCATTTTGTTTTTGGTTTTTAATTGTTTGAGTAAAATTACTTCGTCAAAAGTATGATCAACCCAAGCCGATCGCACTACCTGAAATGGGTAGTTTTTTATTAGTTAAAAGAGAAAAGTGAATAGAAAAAAGTGAAGAGAAGAAAGTGAACAGTGAACAGTGGAAAGTGAATTAATTTTTCACTATTCACTATTTAGTTTTTCACTATTCACTAATAAGATTACTTCCCCATTTTCGAAATCAGTTCATCGCGCGAATGAACATGTTGGATTTCATAAATGTTTTTGACATGATAGCGCACAGTGTCGACCGATATGAAAAGCTTCTCGGCAATCAACTTATAGCTCATGCCATTAAAAACACAATCGAGAATTTCTTGCTGCCTGTCGTTGAGCTGTGATTGCTCTTTAGCCGGTAAGGCAGGCTTTTTATTCCGGAAAACTTCAAGTATTTTATGTGCAATGCTGGGAGTCATGGGTGCTCCGCCTGTAGCTGCTTCGCGTATAGATTCAAGTATGCGTACAGGCGAAGTGTTTTTTAAAAGATAACCCGATGCACCTGCAGTAATGGACTGAAATATTCTTTCATTGTCGTTGAAAACTGTTTGCATTATGATTATAATTTCCGGAAATTTTTGGTTGATTTTTCCTACTGCTTCAATGCCATTCATTCCACCCGGAAGGTCAATATCCATGAGGATTACATCGGGATTGGCTGATTCAACTTTTCGCATTAGGTCGGTGCAATCAGGAAATGCACCCGTGCACACAAAGCCATCACTGCCGTTTATAAGTTGGAACAGGCTGTCACGCAATAGCGGGTTATCTTCAAAAAGTGCGACTTTGATATTCATGATATGATATTATGAGGGCGTAAAAGTATTTTATGTTATGGAGTTGTGCCTACATGTTTTGGATAGTTTTAGTGAAAGTTTTTTACTGGTCGGACGGCTTTGAGCCGTCCGACCAGTTGCCGTCCGACCGGAACTGCTTTAAACCTCAAATAAATTATCATCAATAACTTCATATGACAACTTAAACAACTCATTTGCATCTGTAGTAATATCCAAAATTTGGTGTGCTAACTTTCGGTTGCAAAGTGTTCCATTTCTTAATCCAACATAATCGCGAAAAGATGAAAACTCCCAATCCTCCATATTTACAATTAACATTGCCTTCATTGGGTTTTGATGGATATAATGAAAACAGGTTTTTGAATAATCGGAGTGTTTATAATTTTTTTCCGAAACATTAATCGCTTTTGATTTTTGCTGAAAGAGCGAACCGGTTCTGTTTTGTTGTTTGTTATACGCTTGTGTGTATGAGGATAGAATGGTGCTTATTGATTGATTTATCGGATGCTTATCTTTTATCATATAACTGTCTTTTGTGTATATCATAAAATGAAAATGATTTGGCATAAGGCAATAAGATAGCAAATCACATACAGGCAATAAATGCAATCGTAATTTCTTCAAAAAGAAAATGTAGTTTTCTCTGTTTGAAAAAATTTGTTCGCGGTTGTTACCACGATTATAAACATGATAAACAGTTTTAATATCAAAATTCATATTGCGAAATTATAAATTATCTCACCTGTCGGACGGCTTCAAGCCGTCCGACAGGTTGCACTTTTAACTCAAATTCACCATTAGCATCACCTTAGTTCCATGCCCCGGTTCGGATGCAATTGAAATGCTGCCATTCAATTCTGCGGCTCTTGTGTTCATATTTTTTAATCCGTTGCCACCGGTTTTTAACCGGTCTTCATTCCTATTGAATCCGACACCATCATCTTCAACAATCAGCATTAATGAATGATTGGTTTTGGAGATTTCAACCTTCACATTTTTTGCACCGGAATATTTATAGGCATTGTTCAATGCTTCTTTATAAACGAGGAAAAATGATTTTCGCTTTTCCATTGGAAGCATGATGCTGTTTAAGCCACTATCCGACTTAAAATGCAGTGCAATATCTTTTCCGGCAAGTAGCTCACCACCAAATGCACGCATGTGAAGTATGATGTTTTCGAAATTATCATTCTGCGGACTTACTGCCCATACTATATCACTCATTTTATCAATCATCTCACGCGAAGCGATCCCTATTTTTTCGATGAATGGCATTGACTCCTGCATGTTGTCCGATTTAGATTTCATGCGTGCAATCTCGCTCATTACTGAAATGCTCTGCAGGGTGCTGCCCATATCATCATGCAAATCGCGACTGATGCGTGCTCTCACTGCTTCCATCTGTTTCTTGCGGTTGCGCTTAAACCTGTCAATGAAGAATAAGATGGCGGCACCTGCAAGCAACAACAATATAATAGTGCCACTAATAAATCCATTGCGAACGAGTATTTGTTTATCCAATTCTTTTTGGGCAACAAGATCTTTTTTTGCCTGCACTACATTGAGCGAATCCTGCTTCTTGCTGAAATCGTAATTCATTTGCAGCGCAACTGTTTTCCTGGTGTTTTCAGTATTCTCAATGCTATCGCTGAACAGCATAAATGATTTATGATTTTCAAAAGCGCCTTTGAAATTCCCATGAGCGCTATCAGATTCATACAAACCTTCATAGCTTTCTTTTATAAGCGGTAATGCTTCAATCTCTTTGGCGAGCTGCAATCCTTTAAGAAGCCAGTCTTTCCCCTCTCTTGCCGGAAATGTTTTTATTTTGGCGCGTCCTATATGAGTATAGGTACCCGCAATACCATTAATGTTTCCAATTTCTTCGTTAATTTTTAGAGCGGCAAAATGATTTTTCAGTGCTTCGGGGTAATTGCCCTGGTCAGTATAAACAAGTCCGATATTATCATAAGCAGTTGCGATGCCTAGCTGATTTCCGATTTCCTGGTTTATTTTTAGAGAGGCAAAATAATTTTTCAGCGCTTCGGGATTATTGTGTTGTTCATAATGAATATTTCCGATATTAATATAAGTAGTTGAGATTCCCAATTTATTTCCGATTTCTTCAAATACTTTTAAAGAGGCAATATGATTTTTCAGCGCTTTGGGGTAATTGCCAAGTTTTACATAAACAAGTCCGATGTTGCTATAAATACCTGCAGTGCCAATTTTATTCCCGGTTTCTTCAAATATTTTTAAACACGTAAAAAAATTCTTCAATGATTCGGGATAATTGCCAAGGTCATAATAAATAGCTCCGTTTGAGCTGTAAGAAGATGCAATGCACTTTTTGTAACGAATTTCTAATCCTATTTTCAATGCTTTTTTATTAAAATCCAGGGCAGGCAGATAATCTCCCCTCATTTTATTAATTAGCCCCATACTAATGTAAGCATTGCCAATTCCTTCTTTAAAACCTATTTGCTCCGAAATAGCCATGCATTGTTTGGTATATTCCTGTGCCTTATCGAGGTTAATGAACCAATATGACCTAGAAAGTTCATATAAAATATTTGCTGCCGTAGTGTCGTACAGTGATGGAGATTTTATTTGTAACTCTGTTTTTTTTGTGTTATGGTTTTTGAGTTGGGTTTCTAAAGAGTCAACTAAGTTTTGGTCTTGCGCAGATGCAGTGAAGAGTGAAAAGTTAAAAGTGAGGATGACGAGAAATAGTTTTTTATTCATTTTTTTAATTTTTAAAATAAGGTGTTCATGATAGCGCTTGGTTGTGCCTGCGGTTGGTGTTACTTCCCGTCAGCAGCATTAATTGTTTGATGTAGGTGCAAGGACGATTTTCAAGGTTGGAGTTGTATGTTACTTTTCGGCTAATTCTTTCAGTTTTTTATTCATTAGATTAAAACCATTGGTGGTATTGGTGTCAAGCATTTTTTTAAATAATGGAACTAGTATTCCTCCAAATTTTTCACTTTGTTTAAAGGTGGTTGTTCCGTTTTTGTTGTCAATAAGTTCAAATTTATGTTCTCCATCAAACAATCCAGGAAATAATAAATGTCCTATCCATCTAAACTCATTATTTTTTTCAAAAGCAAGAACGGTAGGTTTAAAGGTCATTCCACTTGCTTCCGGAGGTTCAAGCCTTGCTGTTATTTTATTTCCAACTGCAACATCTCCGGTTATTGATTTAATAAACGGATTCCAAGTAGGATATTTTTCAAAGTCAGTAAGAATGCTCCAAATCTTTTCGGGTGTTGAGTTTATTACTATTTCTGTGTTAATTTCCTTGGGCATTTTTTGTTGTTTTTAAAGGATGATTGATACCATTTGTGTCTGACAAATTTAGTTTTATTTAACTGCTATAAATTAAGTAATTATTTTTCGAATATTTTGCTAATGTAATTGTAAAAGAAAATGTGCTTGAAATGGCGAAACCATTTTCAAGCACATTAGGCTATTTGATCAACACAGTCACTTACTTATTTGCAAACTTCCGATAGGCTTCTCTTACATTATATCCTAAGCTCATTGTAACACA